>CAYQYJ010000117.1:0-9301 GCA_964421605.1 uncultured Ardenticatenaceae bacterium
CGGACACGGGTAGACATATATTCGGCCAGATAAATACCGCTGAAGATGGCCGGTACGACCGCCACAACAATGGCGACCAGGGTAACGGCCATACTGCCAACGATAAAGGGCGCAAAACCGAACTGGCCCCGCATTGGATGCCATTCTTGTGAAGTCAGCAGTTCTCGGAGTGAATAGGCGGACAGCAGCGGCCAGGAGCGGTAAAGCAGCGCCGCTGCGATAACGACAATGAAGGCGCAAACGGCGATTGTGAGAGCGCTCATGCTGGTCCGGGCCAGCCATTCGTTAACCAGGCGGCGCAGGCTAATTTTCCGGGGTATTGGTCTTGTCTCTACCTGTTTAGTCAGGGTAGTTGTTTCTCTCGTAATTTCCATACCATGTCCTCCCTACCAGTTTCAAATCAGAGAAGGGAATGGCTGCCTTAACGCAGGCAACCATTCTCCAGTTACTGATTCTTAACGACCCCTTATTCTGTCAGTAAGGCCAGCGCTTCCTGAATGCGGTCTTGGGTCAACGACACATAGCCCGCCTGGGATACAAACGCCTGTCCTTCGGTTAAGACCCAACGATAGAAGCCGGCAATGGTTGAATTGGGTTCCCCCTTTGTCACCAGGTAAAGTACACGGGCCGGCGGAAAGGGGTATACCTCGGCGGCAATGGCTGCCGTCAGGTCATCGCGGTGAGCATAAAAGTCCTCTTTCGGATCAATCTGACCGTTGCCGTTGAGGTCAAGAGGAATAATTTGCAGGCCATCCAACGGTACGCCTGTTGCCTGGTTGTAGGCAAAACCGATGTTGTTGTAGCCTATCCCCAATGGGTCTTGCCGGACGGCTTCGGCCAGGCCGGGATCGGCGTTGACGGCCGTACCAATCAAATCCTCTTGGGCCTCACCTAGAGAGTACAAGGCCCACATCTCGGCCGCCCCGGCCGAATCTGACCGGGTGTAGACGTTTATCGTTTCCTCTGCATCTGTACCTAACAACTGTCCCCAGGTGGTAATCTCGCCCGTAATCCAGATAGCGTTGGCTTCTTCGGGCGTGATTCCCTGAGCCTGAATCTCGGTCAGGTAGGGGTTGTCAGCGTTGATCGTGCCGACGACGGCATCAATTGTTACCGGCACCAGGAATGATCCTTGATCCAACTCTTCCTGGCGGGCATCCCGTGACAGCATGGCAATATCGGCCGCGCCGGTGAGCATGTCGGTCATCCCTTTACCGGCGCCGCCGGCCTGGACATCAAAGGTGACGTTGGGATGGAGGCGGCTGTACTCTTCCGTCCAGACGGAGACGATGGGAAACAAGGCAAATGCGCCGGAAACGCTGATGCGTACCGGTTCTGCCTCTGTTGCGTCAACAGCCAGATTAGAGGCAGACGGGTTTTCTGTGGGTTGCCCGCCGCCGCAAGCCGCCAACAGTATCATAAGTAGTAATAGAATGTCTATTCTTCTAAGAGGACGAATCATGTGGTTATTCTCTCCTTTGAAAAGTTAATTTCTTGGCTGATGCAGTCGTTCAGGGGGTTTAAGGACAAAGACAGGCTGGTCGCTGAATACGCCGCTTTGGTCAACAGCGGAAATCACTTGATGGACAAAGTCGCCTGCATCTTCTGCCGCAATTGCCAGTAAATCATAGGTGTTTGTGCTGCTGGCAATTTCATCAACGACTTGGTGAATGGGATTTCCCTGGCGAAACTTTAGATTCACTGTTATCCCGTCTGCGCGCAGACGGCGCAGGCAGCGATCCAGATGCTGGCCGGCAGAAGATTCCTGGTGCAGATATTGGCCAAGTCCGACACCAGAACCATTGGACAGAGGCAAAAGCGTAACTGTCGCTTGCTGCGACCAGACAAAGGGCGTCAGCCAATCTAAGGCACGTTCATCAGAGGCAAAGCCTCGCATGACAAACAGAATACGCTGTATGGTTGGCTGTTCACCACGAACGAAGAAAAGGGGGGTAGTGGCGTGGTTTAGGATAGTGGCTAACATGGAGGGAGCAGGTGAAGGCATGATGACCAGTTCGTATTGGTCGGCGCCTCCCAGTCTGAGCACCCGATCCAGGCTTAGTTCCTTTGAGGAACAAGTAGTTACCGGCGCATGGAGTATGTGGCTTAGCATAGCAGCAGCCGTCGCCACGGACGTTTCCCACTCAGGTTGTTCGGACCAGGCCAGAATAGTATGATGCCCCTGATTTTCCGGCCGGTAAATACATTCCAGTACCGGCAGTAGCATTTCTGCGGGTGTAAACACAGGTACAATCCGCGCCTCCAGCAGGCGACTTAAAACCTGCCGTGCTTTGGCATTCTCTGGATACGCCATCGCTACACTCACAGAACCGTTATCCTGACCTAAAGGTAAGGCCAGGTAGTAACGGGATAGGGCATATGGCACCCGCTGCGCGAGCGGTACATCAATGGTGACCGTATTGAGATCAAGTTGCAGGGTGGGAACCATCGTTTTGTCGTCCATTTAGCAAAACGATAGCAGGGTAAGGTAACAAACTGGTCAATAAATGGGTAACAGGATGGTAACAATATGTCGCCCGGCTATCTGCTGCTGCTTCCCCGGCCGGTTCCGCCGGCGCTTGCCCCTATTCTCGTGTTTATAGACCGGATACTGTCCCACAACAACATGCCGAAGTCGAAACGAAGCGTTAGTCAACGAGGCGTTGGTTTGAGAAAAGAACACAACCAGAATAAAAATGTCGTCTATATTGGTGGCTGCAACGGTCAGGAGTCCGGTGATGATCAGGACAGGCATAAGCAGTCGGGAGGACGTGTTATTCTCAAGGGTCAGGTTTCTCTGTTAGGGAGTAGCCGATACCGGGAATCGTTTCAATCAAAGAAGTTGGGGGTTCGCCGGGATCAATCTTAGCCCGCAGTCGGTAGACCAACTGCTTCAACATCGTCCTGTCTCCCCCGTCGCTGCCCCATATAGCCGTGATCAGGGTGTCGCTGGCCAGGACCTGCCCGACGTGGAGCATCAGCATTTCCAGCAGCCGTGCTTCCAGAGGTGTCAGCCGTATGGATTCCCCCCCTTGATACTGCACTTCGTTCCGGGAGCGATCAAAGGTAAGCCCAGCCAGTTCCAGCACATTTGTCGTGTCGGTCACCCCCGCCCGGCGCGAAACAGCTTTGATGCGAGCTACAAGCTGGTTGGGGCTAAAGGGTTTGACCACGTAATCATCGGCGCCTAACTCTAGCCCCTTTACCACCGCCTCATCGCCGCCGCGCACGCTCAAGATAATGATGGGCGTTTGCGCCTGGCTACGAATCCGGCGGCAAACGGCCAACCCATCCAACTTAGGCAGGTTCAAATCCAACACAATCAAGTCCGGGTTTTCCGCTTCCCAAAGTTGCAGGGCCGCTATACCGTCAAAGGCAGTGACGACTTCGTAGCCCGCTCGACGCAGGGTAAAAGCCAATACGTCTGAGAGAGAGAGGTCATCTTCAATGACAAGAATCTTCATCAAGCAGCTTCCTTCTGCCGTAAAGGAACTTCAAACCAGAAAAGCGAACCACCACCCGGTTGATCGCCAACCCCTACCTGGCCGCCATGCGCTTCCACTATCGTTTTGACCACAAATAAGCCCAGGCCAATGCCATATTGTTCCTGATCACCGCTTGCTAAACGCATAAAGCTGCGAAATAGATTGCGGCGCTCGGCTGAGGGAATGCCAGGGCCTCGGTCGGCCACGCCGACATGAAGCGTATCGTCATATTGGGCCAATTGCAACTCGATAGGCTGGCCGATGGGACTGTATTTGCTGGCGTTGATGATAAGGTTGACCAATACTTGTGTCAGCCGCGCCGCATCCCCCTCAATCTCCGGTAATTGTGGTGATTCGGCCAATGATAATGCTTGAGCACGCCGCTCTAACAACGGTTGGGCAATGTTGACCGCATTCTCAATCGCTTCGTGGATGTGAAAGGTGCGGAAACGGAGCGCAAATTGACCAGCTTCAATACTGCTGCTTTCCAGCAGGTTGTCAATCAGAGTTTGCAAACTCAACAAGCTCACATGCGTCGGCCGTAACAACTGCCTGACCTCGGCCAGTGTGAAATTTTCATGTTCATCCAGTAGCAGTTCCATAGAGGCAATGAGTGTACTGAGCGGAGTGCGAAATTCGTGGGAGATATTGGCCAGAAAGTAGGAGCGTAAACGGCGGACAGCTTCTTCTTCAGTCACGTCACGAAAAACTAGAGCTGTCTGGACGGTATCGCTCCCTGGGGGGATAAGTTCCGAATTGGTAAGAGCCAACACAATTGGTTTGCCGCTGCGGGTCAGCACGCCAATCTGTTTTTTCTGCCCGGCCGGGGGAATATGATCCAGGAATTGCGCCTGGTTATCTTCCGCGAGCGAGAAAAGCTCATTGACGTGTTGACCTATAGCCTCATCTAATGACCAGCCTAACAAATTACGCGCCCCCCCACTCCAAAACGTTATCCGTCCGTTCGCATCATAGATGGCAACGCCTTCCACGATAGATTGTAAAAGCGCATTTAAGCGTTCGCCGACTTCGGAACGTTCCCGTAAGGCTTCAAGCATACTAGCCTGGCTGCGATGAAGCGCTTCAGCCAGAGTCTTGACTTCCACCGGGGCAGAAAAAAGAGGAATAGGGGCCACTAAATCGCCCTGGCTAATTTTTTCGGCTGTTGCTGTCAGCTTTTGCAGGGGAGCGTTGATCTGGCGTACAAACCAGATGCTAAAAACAGAACCTAACAAGGCAACACTGGCCGTGCTGAAAGCCAAAATGGAAAAGGCGCGTTCCTCTGTGGCAACCAGTTCGTTGACCTGGAGAGCTGCCTCAGAGACCAGCATCGTCTGGCCGCCGCTGTCAGAAAGCGGCATATAGGTTGTGTAGTAAGCGCGATCATTTATCCTCAAAGTCTGGCGTGGCAATGGCTCCCCAACAGCACTCATAGTCACAAGAGCCGTACTGCTGACGTCAGCAAAAGTGCTGGACAGCCGTAGGCCATCAGGCAGTAAAACACTTTGCTGCATCCCGGTGGCAGCTACCAGGCGTTCCAGGAATGGCGTTTCCAGCCAGATGCCGGCTGTGGCCGTTCCTAATGGTCGGCGGGAAGTGTCATCTGTTACCACCTGTTGCGCCAGTATAGCGGGACGGCCGTCCAGGAGATTAAAGCCTGTTATGTCGCCGGGGATGCACTCAGCAAAATTGTTGTCACCAGCCAGAGGCAGATTGTCAGTCGTACACAGTATCAATATATCCAGAGCGCTTTGAGACTGGAAATCTTGTAAATAAAGCTTTAGTTCATCTACTAACTGCTCGCGGGTCAGTTGTTGCAGCGTTGGCCGTTCGGCAAACAACACAAGCTGATTGGCTACCCGGTTTTGTTCCGCTTCCAATAAAGATTGGGTAGCGTTTTGAGCATTATCTACTTGTGACCATGCCTGACGCTCAAGTTGTGCGCGTGTTAGCCATAAAGCTGGTACGCCAGCACTCAGGGTGGTCAGGATAATAAGGGCAACAAACCCAAGCAAAAGACGCATCGAAAAGCTGTTTATAGAGAATTTTTTTTTCATGCTGTCCCAAGATTGCGCTTCACCTGCGCCGTGAAGCGCAGCGGAGAGAGCGCGGGTCCGGTACGCAGCCCACTATTGCGGACGACGTGCAACCACAATCATCTCCCCGACGCCGTCATAGGGAGCCTGATTGTAATCGCCAAAGATATCCACCACCTGGAAACCGACGCCGCCGAGCAGACGCTCTAACTCATTCCGAAATAGATACCGCGTCGCCAGGGGAACATACCGTTCCCGCACCAACTCACCCGCCGGACTATATTCTTCGAACTTGAACTCAAAGCGACGCACCTGGTTGACTGCATCATGCGCAACCAGACGCTCCTTACGGATAACGTGATGTCCATTGGGTAGATCAAACTCGCGGCGTGTCACAAAGACCACGCCTGGCTTCTGCGCCAGCCTGGCAGGGTCGGGGGCAATTACATTCAAAAGAAAATACCCATCCGGTCGCAAATGTTCATAGACCCGCTGCAAGCACGACAATTGTTCTCTGCGGGTCAGCAGATGCATAAACGAGCGCAGAGCGACAAACACCAACCCGAACTCTTTGCGCGGCAGATCAAAAGTGGCCATATCTGCCAGACTCAGGTAAACGCGCTGCTCAAGGCGGTATTCCTGGATCGCCCGTTGGCAAACAGCCAGCATATTGGCCGAGATGTCAATGCCATAGATATCCAGGCCAGCTTGCGCCAGGGGGATAAGCAGCCTACCCGTCCCACAGGCCAATTCAAGCAGCGGCGGTTGGCACTTATTTCGGGCGAAATCGAGATAAAACGCCCTATCCAGGGTGACCGCGTGATCGAAATCGTAGTATTCAGCAAAATCCACGTATTCAGTCATGCGCCTATGCTTGCTTTGTCGCTACTGGTTCAACAAACAAGTTCTATTTCGGCTCAATAAGATCCCACAGATTCCCATACAGATCCTCAAACACAGCCACCGTTCCGTAAGCAGCCCTTTGCGGCGCTCTAACAAATCGGATGCCTGCGGCAACCATCTCTGTGTAATCACGCCAGAAATCATCCGTACTCAGGAACAAGAACACCCGCCCCCCCGTCTGCCTGCCAATGAACGCTTCCTGCTCCGGCGTGGCGGCTCGCGCCAGCAAAAGCGCGGCCCCGCCGGAACCAGGCGGCGCCACCAGCACCCAACGCTTATCCTGTTCCGGCTGGTAACTGTCTTCGACCAGCGTAAAATGAAGTTTGTGGCAAAAGAAGGCGATGGCTTCATCGTAGTCGCGCACAACCAGCGCGATGTACATAATCGCTTGTTTCATGCCGTGTTCACCATCCAGACTGAGAAGTCGCGCAAAAAAATGTAAAACCCCTCCAGGTGCTGCTCAGGAAAGTTGTAGCGAGCCGGGGCGCCTTCCAGGGTGCGCTCAAAGCAAGCCAGCCAGGTCTGGCGGGCGGCTTCGTCAATGGGGAATGGCAGATGGCGCGCGCGCAGCATGGGGGAGCCGTACTGCTGCTGGTAGAGAGGCGGCCCGCCCAACAGCCCCACAAAAAAAGCGGCGGACTTGCGCGAAGCGGCTGCCATGTCGTCGGGAAACATCGTCCGCAGTGGGGAACGGGACAGTTCCTCGTAAAAGTCCGCCAGCATTTGAAAGATGTTGGCTTCGCCCATGGCGGCGTAGATTTCGGGGCTGGGTGGAGCCACGCGCGGCGGCCCCCCAGGGGGAACATAAGGGATCTTTTTCATAGGTTATCTACTTACCACGAAGATGCCAGGATTCCCTGGTTCTTCTTTGCGCCCTTCGCGTCTTTGCGGTGAAAAGACAGGCTTCGTAGTTGCTTCATAGGTCCGATTCAGGGGGCGGCGGCACAGGCAAGCCGGCCAGCCGCATGATTTTCAGAGCGTTGGTGGTGGGGCAGGGGCCAGGGTAGAGGCGGTAATCAAACACCATGCGCCCATCGTGAATGTCGTCGCGGAAGTGGTAATTATGCACTGCCGGCATTTCCTGCGCCAGATGCACCAGTTCCAGGTCGTGCGTCGAAATCAGAAAAACGCCGCCTTGCCCCGCCAGCGCCCGGATGTAGGCCCGGCTGCCCAGCAGGCGCTCCCGATTGTTCGTGCCGCGGAAAATTTCGTCAATCAAAGCCAGCAGCGGAAATGGGTGCGGGCGGTGCAACTCCACCAGCAGCCCTTTCAGCCGCTGCACCTCAGCGTAGAAAGTAGAAATGCCATCCGTCACCGAATCGCTGACGCGAATACAACTATACAGGCGGCAGAGGCGGGTATGCAGAGCCGCGGCGTTCACTGGACTGCCGGCATACGCCAGCGCCAGATTGATCCCCACCGTGCGCAAAAACGTGCTCTTGCCCGCCATGTTAGACCCCGTAATGATAATCACATCCCCCAGGCGGGACAGAGTAAAATCGTTGCAAACGCGAGCAGATGCTGCCCCGCCGGCCGCGGCGGGCAGCAGCGGATGCCCCAACCCCACCGCCGTAAAGACAGTCGCCGCCTCATCCCCATCCGCCAGAACCGTGGGAAAGGTGTAATCCGGGTTGAGGTAGGCAAAGTTTGCCAGCGCGCTCAGCGCCTCAATCTCAAACCAGGCGTCCAGCCAGACGGGCAACTGCCGCCGCAGCGCCTGCTCCTGCTGCTGCAAGCGGTAGGTGAAATACAAATCCCAGGGAAAAAGCGCGTTTAACGCCAGCCACAGCGCCGGGTTTTTGCCCGCGCCCGTCGCCGTCACCAGCCGCCGTATCTGCTGCAAAAAGCGTGACGGGCGCTGCCCCGCCTCCCGAAACGGCGCCGCCGCCATTTGCAGCCGCGGCGTCGCCCGGTACGAAAACTGCTCCAGGTGACGAAACACCCCAATCAACTGCTGCAAGGCATCGTGCAGCAGCGACGCATCCCGAAAAGCCGCCCCCGTCAGCCGCGACGACAGCATAACCACGCCAAAATAAACCAGCAGCGTGAGCTGCCACCACGGCGGCGCAGCCCCCAAAACGTCCAACAAAAACAAGACAACGTTCAACAAAGCCAGCCCGCCCCCCAGACGCAGCCAGCGGCGCAGCATGGGCGACGGCGGCTGCCGCTCCAGCCAGGTCAGCAGTTCATCCGCGCGCCACTTCCCTCCACCTGCTGCCGGCGCTTCATCCGCGCGGCGCAGCGACAACACCGGACGCTGCGCCGCCAACTGCGCTTGCAGCGCCAGCCGGTCGCGGAACAACGTTTGCCGCGCCAGTTCCCGCACCTGCCCCTGCCGCCGCGCCATCACCTCTCGGTCGGGCGTGGGCGCAGCCAGCCACTCCCGCAGCCGTTGGCTGCCCCCTTGAGAGGCGCAGGTGTCCACCAAACGGTGCAGCGAAACATCTCCCACCAGGTCCAGGTCGGCTTCAAACGGATGCTGAAAATCAGGCTGGCGGAAAAAAGCCGGCGGTATCTGCGCCCAATCCAGGCTAGCGCGGGCGATGTGGGCGCGCTTGATCTGCTGCCACAGCGTGTACTGCGTAATGTAGTCGTCAATGCGCCGGTGCTGGCGCACCAGCAGCGCAAAAACCAACAGCGTTAACCCCAACATCCCCCCGCCCCAAACCGCGCCAAACCGTTCATACAAAATGCCGGCAGCCAGCGCCCCACCCAAAAACGCCCCCAACCGCAGCCAGCCATACCGGTTGCTCAACCGCCGCAGCCGCCGCAGCCGCCCCTCCAACCGCGTCACCTGCCCCTGCAAAACCCGCAGCCGATTATCTTTCACTTCACCCCTTCCACCTTCACGCTTCTTCCTTCTGCCTTCTGCCTTCT
>CAYQYJ010000118.1:0-5306 GCA_964421605.1 uncultured Ardenticatenaceae bacterium
TCATTGACGACCACCCCTACTATGCTGGTCACAGCGAGTTGGTTGATTTGGGAGTCGTCCGAGCCTATCGTCAGGCTGGTTATGGGACGCTGCTCTTGAACCACGCCGAACAGCTTGCCCGAGAGGCTGGTGTTTTTTGCCTGGTTATCTCCACCTATGCGGGAGATACAGCCACAATCGCCTTCTATGGCAAACGTGGCTTTGCCCCGGTAGCCACTATCCCAGATTTTCATGGCCCCTATGATGAAGGGCAGGTATATATGCGGAAAAGATTGTGGTAAAGCGTGTACCCCAGAGCATCCATTATAAAACGGCTGCTGCTCATTGTCCTTTCACCCTGCCAGATGCTATAATGCCGGCAGAAGTTGCTTTCCCCCATAGCAGAAAGAGAGCCCAGACACTCTCTCAGATGAGGAATAGCTAATGGCAAAGATGCTCATGGCAATTCCGCCGAATTTTACCAACAAGGGCAAATGCTAATGCCACCGGAAAATGACCCATGCCAGATAGCTTCCCCACCCTCACCCTGGAAACAGCCATACAGCCAGACATTGACCTGACCAGCCCCCAGCTCTATATCAACCGCGAACTGAGCCAGTTGGAGTTCAACCGCCGCGTGCTGGACGAATGCCTCAACCCCGCTCATCCCCTGCTGGAACGAGTGAAATTTCTGGCAATCTTCAGTTCCAACATTGACGAATTCTTCATGGTGCGCGTCTCCGGTTTGAAGCAGCAATTGCTGCTGCAAGTAACCGAGACGGCAGCCGATGGTCTGACGCCGCGAGAGCAGCTAGTAGCCATCAACCGCACCATGACCGCCTTGACAGAACAAATGATGTGCTGCTGGCGAGATACCTTGCTGCCAAAGCTGGAAAATGCCAATATCCACATCGTCAACTACCAGGATTTGAAACGGCGGCAGCAGAAAAAACTTAGCGATGACTTTGAACGGGATATCTTTCCTGTGCTCACCCCGCTGGCTTTCGACACCGCCCGCCCCTTCCCCCATATCTCCAACCTCAGCCTCAACCTGGCCGCCATAATCCGCGACCCAGACACAGGCGTACAACATTTTGCCCGCGTCAAAGTGCCGGATAGCCTACCCCGCCTGGTGCCCTTGATCCCCCTCGATCCCGACGAACTCCTGCTGCCCAGCGTGCAAAAATTTGTCTGGGTGGAGCAGGTTATCGCCGCCAACCTGGCCCACCTGTTCCCCGGCATGGAAGTTGTGGCTACCTACCCTTTCCGTATAACGCGCAACAACGATATGGAAATTCAGGAGGAAGAAGCGGACGACTTGCTCTTAACCATGGAGGAAAACCTGCGCCAGCGTCACTTCGGTTTTGTGGTCCGGCTAGAAATCGAACAGGATATGCCCGATGATATCCGCCAGATTCTAACCACTAACCTGGGCGTTGGTCCCTATGACATTTACGCCGTTGATGGGCCCTTAGGGCTTAGCAGTCTGTGGGAACTGCATAAACTGGCGCTGCCCGATCTTAAAGACCCAACTTTCCAGCCAGCCTTGCCCCCCTCCTTGCGCAGTGGGGATAACATTTTCACGACGCTGCGTCGCAGCAACGTACTGCTGCACCACCCTTACGATAGTTTCCTACCGGTGGTTGATTTTATCTCCGCTGCCGCCGAAGACCCCGACGTGCTGGCTATCAAACAAACGTTGTACCGCGTCGGGCCCAATCCCCCCATTGTCAAAGCCTTAATGCAGGCGCGCGAGAATGGCAAACAGGTAGCTGTCCTGGTGGAATTAAAAGCCCGCTTTGATGAGGAAAGTAACATCGAATGGGCCCGCGCTCTGGAAACAGCGGGCGTGCACGTTGTTTATGGCTTAATTGGTCTAAAAACGCACTGCAAAGTCAGCCTGGTCGTGCGGCGGGAGCGGGATGGCCTGCGCCGTTACGTTCACCTTTCCACTGGCAATTACAATACCGTGACCGCCCGTGTCTATACCGATATAGGCTTTATGACCTCGGACGAAGAAATAGGCGCGGACGCCACAGAACTATTCAATTACCTGACAGGCTATTCCAAACAAACGCAATACCGCAAATTTTTGGTGGCCCCCGTCAACCTGCGCCAAAATCTGACGTACTTCATCGAGCGGGAAACAGAACACGGCGAACAAGGACGCATCATCATCAAAGCCAACGCCCTGGGGGATGCACGCACCATCCAGGCGCTGTACCGGGCTTCCCAGGCAGGCGTCAAGGTTGATCTGATTATTCGTAGCATTTGTTGTCTGCGGCCAGGCGTGCCCGGCGTCAGCGACAATATTCGCGTGATCAGCGTTGTCGGGCGCTTTCTGGAACACTCCCGCATCTATTACTTCCACAACCTGGGCCAGCCCGATCTCTATCTGGGCAGCGCCGACATGATGCCGCGCAACATTGACCGGCGGGTAGAAGTAATATTTCCCATCGAAAACCCCCAGATGCGCGAGGAAATTGTGGAAAACATCCTTAAGGTTCATTTGCAGGACACAGCCCAAGGGCGCTGGCTGCAAGCGGATGGCGCTTATGTACCTGCCGCCGCGCTGCAAGACCAGGAAGCGCCCTTGTTCAACAGCCAGCTTTATCTGCTCAACCGGCGCACGTCAGCCTCTTAGGGTGTATTGTTATGAGATTCAGTAGATCCAAAACCTGCCACGAATCTGGTGTCTTTTTCGTGTAATTCGTGAAATTCGTGGCGAAAATTATCCCACCGAACCCAGAATCACCGCCAGGAACCAGATAAAATAGTCATATTTCATCAACCGGCTCAGGAAATTAAGCTGGCGGGCGCTGGTGTCGCGGGCCACGCGGATCAGGATGTACAACAGCACGGGATAGACGCCAAAGGCCACGATGTAGGCGTAGACGGGTGAATAGACGCGCAGCAAATACGGAGCCATCATGATGATGCCTGTAGTCGTAGCCAGGATAAAAAAGATGTTGCGCGACACGCGCTTACCCCAAACGGTAGCCACCGTGCGGCACTGCTGGCTCAGATCCCCTTCATAATCTGCCATGGTCTTGAGCACTTCGCGCCCCAGGATAGCCACGCCAATGATCAGCGCCAGCAGCAACGTGGGCTGCACGTGACCTGCCGCCACGCCGCCAAAGACGACGCTCAGGGCGGAAATGCCGGCAATCGTCGCATTCCCCACCAGCACCGTACTCTTTAACTTCCAGGAATAGACATACAGCAATACGCTGGAAGCCAACGCCATTAAAAAGGTGGGCAGGTTAATGAGCAGCGTCAGCATAATTGCCAGCAGCGTCAACGCCACCGAGAAACGCCACGCCGTTTGCGGCGAAACGCCCCCCGACGGCAGCACCCGTTGCGGCTGGTTCACTTTATCAATTTCGATATCCAGATAATCATTCCAGGCATTGGCTGCGCCCGTGATCAGCGCCGTGGCGATGGCTGCCAGGGTAATGTGCAGCCAGGCGCCAGTGCCGGCAACATAGCCCCCCATAACAGTGGAAAGCACGCCGCTAAAAGTAGTTAACGGGCGTGTCAGGCTAAATAAGGCTTTCACTTTTTCCATATAGCCTCCAGGTCAAACAGCGCTCCACTGCCATGTGCAGCCGCTGTCATCGGCAAATCGAGCAACGGGTAGGTTGCTATAGTTTTATTCAAGGCGCAATTTGATCATTTGTTGTAACCCCTTATCCGCAAAAAAGATACAATTCCCTTCTCATTGATTACCTGCTGCTCATCAGCCATGATAGATACGAAATGATTACCAGTCTCACCAACACCAAAGTTAAAATGATTCGCCGTTTGCTGGCTGACCGCCGCTTTCGCGAACGAGAACACGCTTTCGTCGTTGAAAGCAGCCGCTGGCTGGCAGAACTGGGGCAGCACAACCTGACACCCCAATTTATCCTCTACAGTGAAAGCTGGCAGCGCCAACCAGCGCATCAAGCCTTGCTGGCTCAACTGAATGCGCCCGCCTATGAAATTGACGAAAAACTCCTGCAAACGATCAGCGATACAGAGACATCTGCCGGCATTCTGGCTGTTGTCCCAATCCCATCCAAACTCCTGCCCGACCAACCCAGCTTCCTGCTCATTTTAGATCGCCTGGCTGATCCCGGCAACCTGGGGGCCATCCTGCGTACCGCCGCCGCCGCCGGGGTGCAAGGCGTCCTGCTCTCTCCAGGCTGCGTAGACGCTTACAATCCCAAAGTAGTGCGCAGCAGCATGGGAGCCCACCTGCGGCTGCCTATTCATAGCCGCCCCTGGCCTGAAATCGCTGCCCTGACAGAGGGTTTGACCGTCTACCTGGCTGACGCTCAGGGCGACCTCAGCTATACCCAGGTCAACTGGCGCAACCCCTGCGCCTTAATCATTGGCAGCGAGGCCGAAGGCGCCGGGCCGGAAGCGCAGCGCCTGGCTGCCGTCCGCGTTCACATACCCATGCACGCCGCCACCGAATCCCTCAACGCCGCCGTTAGCTGCGGCGTCCTCCTATTCGAAGCCGCCCGCCAACGCGCCTGACCCCACGCCCCCGTTGTCTGTTATCTGTTGTCTGTTATCTGTTGTCTGTTATCTGTTGCCTGTTAATGCCCCCGCGGCTGCACCTCCACCTGAAACGTCGCCTCCCCCCCCTCTTCCTGGTGGTACAGAAATATACGGTGACATTCAGGGCAGCTAATCGAGTAATGGAACAAAGCGGCGTCAACCTGCCCCCCCAGCGAATCGTGCAGCAATCTCTGCGTCTCTTGATTCCACGTTAAATCTAGCCAACTGCTGTCGCTGCCGGCAGCCGCCGCCTCTAAATTCTCTAATCCTTGCCGCGCGCGATAACCCGCCCAAAAATAGCTACAGCGGGGACAGGCAAAAAAAGCCGCCTGAATTATCTCAAACGGCGACCTGGGCCGCGGTGGGCGGCCCGCCGTAGGGCGGCGCTCTCTGGCGTTGTCTCCTGGCCCGCGCGCGGACTCGGGCCGCCCGCCGCCAGAGGAAGCCGGCGGCGGCGCTCCAGAAGACGATGAACGGCGCTTGCGCCGCGACGATTCTTTCTTTTCCATGTTTGTTGCCTTATACCTTGCCGGGTCACGCTGCCGGCAACTGTCGCCCTATCCAGCGCAGTTGGTTGGATACGCTGTGCATCTATGCTACCATCAACCTGTAGGGCAATCTGTTAGATTGCCGGGCAATCATTGCCCCACCTTTCTATTATCGCACAACTTGCGTAACTTTCCTGCGCCTGACGGAAAAGTCGTCCTGCGCCAGCACCTTTACTGATTCTAATGTCCTCGCCCGATCTGTCAACCCGTAGGGGCGTATTGCATACGCCC
>CAYQYJ010000118.1:5406-9192 GCA_964421605.1 uncultured Ardenticatenaceae bacterium
GATTCTAATGTCCTCGCCCGATCTGTCAACCCGTAGGGGCGTATTGCATACGCCCGGCGTATTACATATACGCCCACCTGCTCACCGCACAACAGGAATTCACATGGAAATCCGCTCTGTTACCCTCTTTGCCACTGCCGACGCCGACCCCACCGTATTCACCCCTTTCCTGGCTGCCGCCCGCCGCGCTTTTCCCCTGCCCGTGCAAACCATGCGCTTAGCCACGCCTCCCTTCCCCGACTGGTGGCCCCACCCCGCCGCCGCCGCCAGCGCCCCTTATGTGGCTGAACTGGTGCAACGATGGCAAGATGCCGGCATTGACTACCTCAGCCTCGGCCCCGTCCAACTCCACCACGACCCCGCCTGGCTCGACCTGATCCCCCCCCTCATTGCCGCCGGCCCGGCCTTCGCCAGCGCCGCCGTCGCCGACACCCAGGGCAACCTGGACGTCGCCCGCGCCCAACGCATCGCCCACATCATTCGCCGCAACAGCGTCCTGCAACCCAACGGTTTTGGCAACCTCTACTTCGCCGCCCTGGCGCACTGCCCGCCTGGTTCCCCTTTCTTCCCTGTCGCCTACCACCACGGCGGCCCGCCGCACTTTGCCATTGCCGTGCAATCCGCCGACGTTGCCCTACAAGCCATCCAGGGCGCCAGCACACTGACTGCGGCGCGGAAACGATTAATTGCCGGCATTGAACAACAATCCGCCCGCATCGCTGCCGCCGCCAACGACCTGACGCGCGCCTTTGGCATCCCGTTCAGCGGCATTGACTTCTCTCTGGCCCCCTTTCCCGACGACCAACACACCCTCGGCGGCGCTCTGGAAGCCCTGGGACTGGCGCACCTGGGCGGATCAGGCAGTCTGTTTGCCGCCGCCTTCATCACCGAAGCCATCAGCCGCGCCCAGTTCCCCCGCTGCGGCTTCTCCGGTCTGATGCTGCCCGTTCTCGAAGACGCCGTCCTGGCCCGCCGCGCCGCCGCTGGCGCGCTCACCATCGCCGACCTGCTCAGCTACGCCGCCGTTTGCGGCGTGGGCCTGGACACCCTCCCCCTGGCTGGCGATATTGACGAAGCGGAACTTGCCGGCATCCTCCTCGACCTG
The DNA here is from genome assembly GCA_964421605.1 of uncultured Ardenticatenaceae bacterium. Taxonomy (GTDB): domain Bacteria; phylum Chloroflexota; class Anaerolineae; order Promineifilales; family Promineifilaceae; genus JAGVTM01. Next base: position 6,512 of record CAYQYJ010000118.1, read on the forward strand.
GCCGCCCTGGCCTGCCGCCTGCGCAAACCCCTCACCGCCCGCCTCATGCCCCTGCCTGGCCTGGCCCCTGGCGACCCCGTCGCCTTCGACTTCCCCTACTTCGCCGACAGTCGCGTCATGCCCTCCCCCGGCGGCGGCATCCGCGGCCTGCTGCCAGATGCAGCCCGCATCCATCTCAACTCCATCCCGCTCACCTGATACTCCCCCACCGCCTACGCTTCAGCTACATATGGCGCGCCTCGGCTACAAGCGCATATCGGGCAGGGCTTGTCACGATACCTTTAGAGGCGCAATGGCCGGCGGATCAAACTTGCTAACAAGAAGGATGCGGGCACAGCCGCCAGCGTGACCAGGAGGAATTTAAGCAATGGCGACGCGGTAAGTCCAAGCACGAGGTATTGGAACAATAGGACAACGAAGACGTGGAGTATGTAAACCGCATAGGTACTCCTGGCCATCTCCCGGCCCAAAGCACTTTGGCCATTCACCAGGTCGCGGAACAGAACGGTCAAACCGATGCACATACTGCAACACAACAAAGACTCCCACAATGGCCGGAGAATACCCCAAACCACGTCGCTAAACACGATGGTATCCACCAACCATAACTCATATACATACCATAAGCCCGCCAGCGTGAGGCCCACAACAAGCCAGACTCGGCCTGCCCTGGATGGAAAACGAGTCACCCACTGGTGACGGTAGGCAACTGTGCCCACCAGGAACAATCCCAGATCGCGCGGAAGATCTGCAAACCCGACCCGGACATAACCCAGCAGATAAACCAATTCGTCAATACTGTACCAGGTCCGGACGACGGCTAAACAAAGAGCCAGTCCGGCAGCGAAGATCAGAACCGTTCCATACCCAGGTGGGTTTGCCGGCTGGAAAGCCGGCTGGAATGTGCCAGGACGTAGCACGCGCCACAATGCGTAGCCCAAACTAAAAAGTATCAAGTGCTGCACAAACCAAAGATGAGCCACATCTATCGGCCACGGGCGGCCCAACTCCCCAGTCTCTATTGGCCCAAAGACAAAGACCTGCAACAGGAGTATCAGAAACGAGAAGACCAACAGGGGAATGCCCAGGCGCTGCAGGCGGTTCTTCACGAAGGCTCGGGGATCACTTTTATCAAATGACGCGACCGTAAAATAGCCAGCGATCATGAAGAACAGGCTCATTCCAAAAGATCGGTTGACCGTAAAGAACGGCCCCAGTATCGCGGCGCGGGTTGGCTCTTGAACCGGCCACCAGCCGCCTGTAGGCCCATAGGCCTGGCCGACGTGGTGTGCAATCACCACCGCCATGAGAACTACTTTCAGGTTATCAAAGAAGGCTATTCGATTATGGTTTAGCATACCGTGGTAACTCCCTGAATGAGTGGTTGAGGATAGTGGTCCAACAAACAAATTCTGTGGAATTCGCATCTTCAGAATCTGTCCTGAGTTCGCCTGCCCCACCAACATACTTATTATAGCACCAATATTTTGTAGCTGTACAGGCTGCTGTTTTTACCCACTCCTCAGTCCTCTCTCTAAAGGGAGAGGGAGTCGAATTTCCTCCGCCTAAATAGGGAGGACCATCGTGAGGAGTCAGCATCCTGTAAAACCAACGTTACTTTGGCTCCGCTCCAGCGACTTATCTAAAAGCGACTACTGGCCCAGCCGGCAGTCAGGCTGGCGGTTGCCAGGATCAGCCGCCGCCCCTTGCACATAGAAAACTCGCTTTGGAGAAGGATCGCCTTCTGCACTATAATGGGAGTTCATGATCCAATCTGCCGCCTATCCCTGATCCTGGTGCGCTGCGCTGCAACGCCCGATAGATGCCCGACATGAAACCAAAACTGCCATACCTCTGCCTGCTCTGTCTGACGCTCAACGCCCTTATCGCTTGCGCTGCGCCGCCGCCAACCTTACCCGTATTACCTTCCCCCCCTTTCGCTGTGATTACCCCGCCGCCTACCCCCTTTCTGGCTGCAGGCACGTACGCGCCCACTTTAGCGGCAGTTGCGCCGGCGACAATCACAACGCCTGACCAGGCCAGCCTGCAGCCAGCGCCGGCAACCTGGACAGAGCTGGAGTCCTGGCTAACCGCCGCCTGGCGAGCCGGAATTACGCCCTCATCCGTGCAACAAGCCTTACAGTCAGCCGGCTGGCAAAACGCCGCAAGCAATCTCCAGAACTTTGACCTGAACGGAGACGGTCGCAGCGAATGGCTGGTCACTTTATACGCTTTGCCAGACGACCCCATCTTTAGCAATGGGGAATACAGCGGCCTGGGTCAGTTTTGGATCGTGAATGGCCTGGGAGTCGTCTTTCGCATCAATCGCATGGCCTCCTTGTTCGAGGTCGCCCCAGAAGTGGTGACTGTGGCAGATTTCACCGGCGACGATGTCTATGAGGTGGTCACCCAGTCCACTGGCTGCGGCGCGCACACCTGTTTTCAGGCTTACGAGATTATTAGTACCCATTTGGGCGGCTGGCAAAATGTGGTGCAGCGGCAGGATATAGTAGAAGAAGCTGGCGCTTTTATCCATATCAGTTCTTCAGACGCCGCCACGCGAGACACCAATGGGGATGGCGTTTATGATTTCGTGGTGCATGGCGGCATAATTGGATCGGCTGGGGCCGGCATTCACCGGACATACACCGAGGTCTGGCGCTGGAACGGCGCGCACATGG
>CAYQYJ010000119.1:0-7679 GCA_964421605.1 uncultured Ardenticatenaceae bacterium
CCCCCCCTTTCACCCCGTTTGCCTAATTGTTTTCTTAAACCACAAAAGGGGGAGGGTTAGGGTAGGGGTAAGCCTCGCCTGTATGGGGTTACCAGACGACAAAAGTCTTGCAGACTTTTGTCGTCTCTCTACGGTCCAAAGGCGGCTTCGATCATCACTTCGGGCTGGCTGCGGCCCGTTTGCTGCCAGAGATTATAGAGAATCTGACCGCGATTGTTGGGCTGGTTGGGCTGTGGATTGTTGTCGCGCAGAAACTCAATGTACTCTTTAGAAGCCGTCTGGTACAGCAGACGCACCACGCCGCTGACCACGTTGGCAGGCAGGTGGTATACTGTCGTGTCCCAATATTGCCCGTCGGCGTACAAAGTGGGATCAGCGACACCATCGCTGACCGGCGCCGCGCCTGCCGCCAGAAAGCCGGCGAAGTTGTAGCCGCGCGGGGGGATGCGGTTATCCGTCACCACCATATTATTTAGCGCGAAATGGAAGGATGCGCCTGCCGGCAGTCCCAACTGCGCCGCCCACGATTCGGTCAATCCCTGCTTTGTTTCGTAAATCTTCAAGTCGGCGTCATAGGTCAGTTCCGCCGTGTTGGCATCATACTGCCCAGAGGCGTAAACCAGATTCCCGTCGGCGTCATACCCCAACAGTTGCAGCCACATGCGCCGCCCTTCGGGGTAGCCAGTGGGCAGTTTGTGACCCGTTTCGTTTGTGACGGTGACGGTCAACTGCGATCCCTGCCGCTGCACGGTCAGGGTAGCCGCGTTTTGCAGCATGGTGCGGGCGCGTTCGATGCCGGCATCCAACGCCTCCAACTCGCCCGGCGTGAAATCGTCGCCAAATTCCGGGTGCAGCGGCAGCGTTTGCGGAACCCAGGTGTTGGCTCCCGTCAGGTCATGCAGCGGCATGTTATCCCGCACCACCGTGTTGCCAAAAAACGAACCGCCCGCCCCCGTCACCTTACGCATGTGGCAATCCTGGCAGGAGGATACGTATGGCTCATTACCGCCAAACTGCGGCGCATACACCCCTTGTGGCGTATTATACGCGCTCAGCCGCCATTCACTGTAGGTGCGCTCAATGGGGAAACCTTCTGTCACGTCGCCAGGCGTGTCCAGTGCATTGGGCGCATAACTCTGGCTCTCCTCATCCCAACTGAAAACCGGATTGGTAATGTCGTGGCAGCTTCCACACAGCGCGGAATCGGTGTGGAACGGCGACTGCCAGGGCCAATCCAGCCCTAAGATACTGTGGGGGTTGTTCTGCCAATCTTCCTGTAGATCAAAGGGCCCCCGCCGTTCGTCCAGCGGGTCCACCACAATGGCCCCGCTGCCAAAGACGGTGGGCACGTCAGGCAGCGCCGCCAGCACTTCCACGTCCCGCGCCGGGTTTTCGGCGGTGTAAACAGGGTCTACCAGACGGTGGCACACTTCACACTGCACCCCATCGTAATCCGCCCCGACCAGTTCCGAGCCATCGCTGGCGCCGCGCCCATTCAGCCAGGCGCGCGGCGTGTGGCAGCGCACGCAAAACTCGCCCACGCCCGCAGCGTCCGCATTGGCAACATCCAGCGCCGCATAGAAAACCGGATCCCGCGCCGATTGCGCCATCATGCTGCCCTGCCAGGTAAACATCGTTTCCATCGTTGGGTCAGGCGGGTTATAACCCAAATGGCAGCCACGGCCGCAGCCAGCAAGAGCGTCGTAGGGATCGGTGATCTCGTCTTCCAACATCCCTGGCTGGGTACCGGGCAAATAGAAATCGTTAGCGGTGGTGGCTACGCGCGGCGGATCGCCGCCGCCGCGCAAGAACGGCAGAAAAACGTCATTAGCCGCCAGCCAATCCAACCAGGAAGCGCCAGCCTGATCGGGCACAGGCGGGTGCCCCGGCGGCAGCGCCGCATCAGCCACCGCCTGCTGCTGCCGGAAAAGACCAAAAAACAGCGCGCCAACCATCAACAGGGCCAACGCGCCCATCGTAAAAAGAGAGGGCAATCGTCGCATGGTAAACGTCTCCTGACGCGCAGGCGCGCTTCCACCAGGATAAACGGCTAAACAGAGGAGCGGCTCCGCGCGGATGTGTGATGCGTAACAAGGTTAACGGTGACGTAGGGGACGGTTTGAAACCTGCCCTTACTACCCCAAAACGCCGCTGTCGGCGCATTTTTTCAGCCATGCTATTATTGTAACGTATGTCACCGAAGTTAACGACGTGGCGGCGCGGCGTCGCCCTATTTTTCACGTTCTGGATCGCCGCCGCCAGCGCAACCCCAGCTACAGCCGCCCCCAACCGTAGCGTGGGCATCCTTGCCCGCGCCCCCGCGCCAACGCCCGCCGCGCTCAATCGCAGCGTGGGCATCCTTGCCCGCGCCCAAACGCCAACACCCCCTACGCCCGACCCCCGTTTTGGCGCAGTAGAAGCGTTTTGGGCCCCAGACGAAGCCGCCGCCGCTGGCGTGGGGTGGGAACGCATCTTGTTTTACTGGCGCGAAATCCAGCCCACCGGTCCCCAGGATTGGAATACGCTGCACGTGCTGGAAGAGTGGTTGGCGGCAGCCCAGGCGCAGGGGCGCGAAGTGGTGGGGGTATTGAAACAGACGCCCGCGTGGGCTACAGATGGGGTAGAGAATGCCGGCATTCCCCGCGGCCTCTACCTCCCCCCCGACCATTCCGACAATTTATGGGCCAACTACGTGCGCCGCATTGCCGCTTATTATGGGCCGCGCGGCGTGCATCATTGGGTGATCTGGAATGAACCAGACATTGCCGCCGGCGTGCATGGGTATGAATTTGCCGGCAGCGTGGCCGACTACTACCGCCTGCTCAAAGTCGCCTATGTCGTCATGAAAGAAACGGACCCCCAGGCGGTCATTCATCTGGCGGGCCTCACCTACTGGCACGATGAACTGGCAGGGCAGCCTCAATATCTACAGCGGCTACTGGAAATCGCCGCCGCCGATCCGTCCGCCGCGACGCACAACTTTTACTTTGACGTCATCTCGCTGCACATCTACTTTCGCAGCGAAACAGTCACGCCCATCGTCGCCAGCCTGGACGCCGTCCAGCAGCAATTTGGGCTGCGCCAGCCCATCTGGATCAACGAAACCAACGCCCCGCCCAATCAAGATCCCGACTGGCCCACCGCCCGCCGCGAATTCGACGTCACCCTGGAGCAGCAAGCCTGGTTTCTGGTGCAGGCGCACGCTTTGGGCTTTGCCGCCGGCGCCGCCCGCATAGGCGTGTATAAGTTCACCGACGTCCTGGCTGCGCCAGGGGTAGAACCATTTGGCTTGCTGCGCGCCGATCTCACGCCCCGCCCGGCTTACGTTGCCTACCAGCAAATGACGCAGCTCTTAGGCGGCTTCACCCAGGTCAGCCTGACCAGCCAGGACGCCTACCACCGCGTCACCTTCCGGCAGCCGCAGCGATTGGTGCATGTGTTGTGGGCGCGGGAGCAGTTAGGCGCGTTCGCCTCGGCGCCAGCGACGGCTGGTTCTGTCCAGGCCACGCTGATTGACCTCTCCGGTCAGGCGCAGCTCGTTACCGCTATCAATGGCAACTACCTGATACCGCTGGCGGGCGCCAACTGCGACAGCGAGTGCATCATTGGCGGCGCGCCGCGTTATCTGGTGGAACCACTGCCCCAGCCCACAATTGCGCCGCCGCCCACCGCCACAGCCCCGCCGCCGCCCACCGCCGTGGTGCAGCCCATCCCCTCTATCACGCCGCCGCCCATGCTGACCAGCGTCATCCCGCCCTCCCCCACAGTCACCAGCGCGCCGCCGCCGCCCATCACCGCCGCCAGCCAGCCGGGCCCCATAGGGTTCTGGCTCTTGGGGTTGGGCGGGGTCATCATTGCCGGCATCCTCGCCCTCGCCCGCCGCCGCACACAAAACCCCTAATTGCCACCGTCAATTTCGCCTTTGACCGCAGCAAAACGCCGTACATAACGGTTTCAGATATCAGCAATTATGGCAGGTCCTCAAAACTCTTGCGAGCCTTGTTCAAGGCAGTCTCGTTTTTCCACAAACCTGTTAGCTCAAACTTGTACACTGGCTGAACATCCCCCCCCGACGGGGAAGAGCGATTGTAGTGAATCTTCTTGACCGGGAAACGATACTCATTAGCGAATGCCAGCAGTTCCCCGTAGATTTGCTTTTCAATAACCTGTGCGTCCCAGGGGCGCAGCACCGTCCTGTCCGCGCGGCATGAATCTCCCTTTTCGCAGCGGCAGTTTCGCAAAATTCCCCCTTCCTCAGGCGACAACTGCCAGACGCGCGTGGCAATTTCCCGATCCCGTTTACCCAGCAGATAGGCAGCTACCGCATCAAAGTGTAAGATGACCTCCATCCGCACCACCTTAGGAACATCCTTCGTCACCGGCGGCGCTTTAGCGGTGAGCCGGGGCTTTGGTTTGGGCGGCGGGGTTTTGGACCGGCTCTGGCGGCTGGGCGCGGGCGCCGGGCTGGCAGGCGTCTCCACTTTGGTTGGAGGCGCTGCCACCGGCGGCGCGGCGGGCGCCGCCACTGCCAGAGGTTGCCCATCAGCGGCGTGGCACTGGCCCAAATGCGCCTGGCAAGTATGGCGGCCACATTCGCGACAGGTCACCTGGCTGTGCCGGCACAACGGCGCATGACAAACGTCGCACACGCCCACTTCCTGCGCGCAGTCGCCGCAAAAAACCCGCTTACAATCAATACAGGCAGGCGCCAGGCAGCCTTCGTGCGCCAGGTGACCATTCTGGCACAGATACAGACGCTCCCCTGCCTGCCCACAGACCTGGCAGTACAACGGCTCCAACTGGTTGAGCAGCGGATCCCATACGGCATAAACGTTAGTCTGGGCGCTGCGGTTGGCAATCTGCATCCCCTGAATCAGCTTAGGCTGCTGGATCACCAGCACGTTGAGCAGCGTGAGATTGATATGCACCTGATAACGCTCTGCCAGGTCAGCCAGCTTGTGGCGGCGTTCCGCCAGCACCGCCGCCAGTTTATCTTGCAGCCCCGGCTGGCGCTCCGGCGAGGCCATGCGCAGCCGGCTTTGCAGATCTTTTTCCAGCGTATCGTAATAATCGGTCAGGCGGGCTTCGTCAAGCTGGCGGAAGCGGGCCACGCGCGTCTTCAACAATTCCAGGTCGGCCTGCATCTCTTGCAGCACAGCCGTTTCCGCGCGGTTTAGCAAGGCAGACAGCGTGGCGTCGTCCAGGGGATTCTTTAACGGAGGCCCGTTCTTGGGCTGCCAGCGCAGCGGCGCATCAGGTAAAGAGGACAGAGCAGCGTCGGGGGAAACAGCCGAGGCGCGCAGTTCTATCAGGCTGGAATCTGGGACGCGACTGCCCGTCTGCGCGTCCATCAACAAGGAGACCAGCCGTTCCTGCTTTTCATCGCTGAGAAGGGCTGCTTTGAAGTTGAAACGCACGTATGTGCTGCGCACACGAGCCAGGGCTGACCGGTGCTGCGGTTGGGTGCGGGCATTGAGCACCACCCAGCTTTTCACCGCCAGATCATCTACGCCCGTTTTGTCCAGGCGCAGGTTATTAATGTAAAGGCGGCTGGAAGCGGCCTGGTCGCTGGCTTCCTGAACCATCTGCTCCACCAGCGGGTGGTTGTAACCCAGGACGGTGGCTTCGCGCTCTGTGTCGCCAAAAGCCAATTGCAAATAGGCCGGCACGCGCCAGCGGGCAGCCACCGGTTCAGGCAGCAGCGCCTCGTAGATGCCATAAGCCGGCGGCTCCACGAGGCCGCCTACCTCCTGCAAATAGCCCAAAACAAACTTCTCTAGCTCGCTCATGCCAATCTACCAATCCATGGGCCGAAGAAGTTCAACTTCTTCCAGAAGTTGAACTTCTAAGCCGTGAAATCCTCGCCAAACAGCGTCTCATCGAACGTCTGAATGCGCCGCATCGTGTCGCGGGCCGTTAGCAGCCGTTCGCCCAATTCATCCATGCCCACAGCCAGGGTGTTGTCATCAGCGCTTTGCAGCCACACCTCCAGCAGCATCTCTTCAAAATCCTGCTCCTGCGTCAGATACCCCAAAATCATCTCCATTTCGCCAATCACCAGTTCAAACAAGTTTAGCTTGCGATCCAGGATGTTGAGCAGGTAATCTTCAATGGTGCCTTGCGCCGACAGGTTGAAAATTTCCACCTGTCTGTTCTGGCCCACGCGGTGAATGCGTCCCACGCGCTGCTCAATGCGCTGCGGGTTCCAGGGCAGGTCAAAGTTGACCATAATGTGGCAAAATTGCAGGTTGCGCCCCTCGCCCGCCGCCTCAGTGGACAGGAGTACCCGCCCCTCCGCTTCAAAGCGGCGGATAGCGTCATCTTTTTGAGCAATAGTCAGGCCGCCGTGGTATGGGATATATTCGATGCCGGCATTCTCCAACCGCTGCGCCAACGCCTCCAACGTCGCCTGAAAGTGCGTGAAAATGAGCACCTTCTCCTGCCGCGACGTTTGCAGGATTTTCAGCAAGGCATCCGCCTTGGCCCAATCCTCTACGGCGGCGGCTTCGTCCGCCAGAGCCAGCAGGCGCGCCTTATGCCCTTTCCAGGTGGGATGGCTGGCAATGTGCCGCAGCGTGTGCGCCGCCGCCAGGGCGCTGCTGCCAATCTCCCGCTGCAAAATACCCAGCGTCAGCTTGCGCGCGCCGCTGTCGCGTCCTTCTTGCAGCGCCTGGCGCACAAAGCCGCTGACGTTCTGGTAAAGCGCGCGCTCCGCTGGCGACAGCGTCAGACGCACCGTATGGGCGCGGCGCGGCGGCAGTTTCACGTTCACCTGCCCGCGGCTGTGGCGAATCATCACGTCCGCCAGCAGTTCCCGCAGCAAACCGCGATTCTTGGGCGAATGCGGGTCGCCCTTGACTACAAACTGCTGGCGAAACTCCTGCGGCGTGCGCAACTGCCCCGGCTTGAGAATCGTAATCAGGTTGTACAACTCCTCCAGCCGGTTTTCCACCGGCGTAGCCGTCAACATCAAGATAAACCGTTTTTGTAGGGCGTTGACAAATTTCCAGGTGACGCTGCTGCGATTTTTGAGATGGTGGGCTTCATCAATGATCACCAGATCATAATTCAGGTCGGTGATAATTTCGCGCGTGCCCGTCAGCCGGGCGGCAGCAATCGAAGCAATGACGCGGGGAAACCTGGCCCAGGCTTCGTCGCCGGCGGCGCGAAAAGCGTCGTCGCTGTTGGTCACAAAATCCCGTAAGCCAAATTTTTGCGCCAGTTCTTCCCGCCACTGCTCCACCAGGCCCGGCGGCGTGAGAATGAGAATGCGCTCCACCATCTGGCGCATGAAATATTCTTTGATGACCAGGCCCGCTTCAATTGTCTTGCCCAGCCCCACTTCGTCGCACAACATGCCGCGCCCGCGAAAGCGGCGCAAAGCAGCTTGAGCCGCCTTAATTTGATACGGGAACGGGTCAAAGTTGAGATTGTCCAGGCAAATAAGCTCGTCAAAACCGCCAATAAGCAGCATCCGCGCCGCGGCTAACTGCAAGCGGTAAGCTTGTGGACTGAGAAATTGTTGTTTAGCGACTGCTGTCAGGACTGCGCTGGCCCCTGGTTGGATATGAACAGTTGGGTTAATAGCATTTGTCATACAGCGTTATTATAGCTAGTTTTGCAGGTGCCGGCACATCCTTTTGTTCCACCAGCAATTCTCATGCCGAACGCCGTTCACT
>CAYQYJ010000119.1:7779-9179 GCA_964421605.1 uncultured Ardenticatenaceae bacterium
GAACGCCGTTCACTCTGAACGTCGTTGCCCCTTTCGCCACCGGTTGAAACCGGCGGCTAAAACAAAAAACCTGCTGAAGCAGGTTAAAGTGGACGCTATCAACGTGCTTCAGCACGTTTTCTCTAACAGCCTGGGAATGCATCCCCAGACCCTATTTTGCCAGATTCTGCAGCACCCACAGCACGGCTAACTTGATGGCCCCCAACTCATGGAAATGGCGGTTGCGCAGTTCGCTGGACTTCACTGCCGCTAAATGCTGCGTGCTCATGCCCACAGCCTCGCAAAATGCCTTTTGCGTGATCCCTTTCTGCCGCATCTGCTTTACCAGGTCATCCAGGGTAACGCCATCCAGGTACGCTTGCAAGCCACCCAGGCTGCTGAGGTCTTTTGCGGTTGTCACCACCACCTCTGGCACGACAATAAAGCTGTCAGAGTCAGCCAAAAACGTCAATCCTAACGCCGCGCAATGATGGCAGGAACCGTGCTTGCCAATGTAGCAACTGCACCTTGACCGCAAGAGGCTCTCCTGCGTCTCAATCGAAACGGTGTAATTGCCATGATTGCCGGCAACCATCCCCGTTATCTTGTTCCCCCGCCGCGTCCGCCCCCAAAACTTGCCGGCATAACGCTGTGCTTTGGGGTTGCTGCCGGCATTCCCCCACCGCTCCTCGATAGCTTTCCGCAAACCGTTTGTATCGTCGCTCATCCTGCGTTCTCCCTCGTAAATAGGTGGGCGATTTTCCAAAATCGCCCGCCCGATTGTGGAAAATCGGGCTACAACGGCATACTCCTTTCATTTACTGCGGTGCGCTCCGCGCATGGGGAACTTTTCTTCTCAGATTGCTCAAGAATTATCCACTTCTGCTATAATGGGTCAAAATTGTCCAGGCAATTCTTTCGCGCTCGCTGGTGAATTATGCACTATGCCCCCTTCTTCGAACTTTTTCCTGAACTTGCTCGCAGCGAAACACGCACCGCGACGGTCAGAAACCACCTGTTGCTGCCCGATGGCGACTATGCTCTCATTGAGGCGTACTGCAACGAGCCAACCTGCGACTGTCGCCGCGTGATGTTCAACGTGTACGCTGCCGGCAGCAACAAACTGCTAGCCGTCATCGCCTACGGTTGGGAAAGCAAGAGCTTCTACGCCGACTGGTTTGGCAAAAACGATCCCGCCATTATCCAGCAAATGCAAGGCCCCATCTTAAACCCCGGCAGCCCCCAATCAAAACTGGCTCCGGGGCTGCTGCAACTTGTGACCGAAGTATTGCAAGACAAGGCGTACCTGGCGCGTTTACAGCGCCACTATGCGCTTTTCAAACAAGCCCTAAACGAACCTCGCGCCCTCACTTTTGCCCAACGATATAAACAATTACGATCCAAATCCAGGCGACGAAAAC
>CAYQYJ010000120.1:0-9110 GCA_964421605.1 uncultured Ardenticatenaceae bacterium
ACGGCGTTCTCGAAATGCCGGCTCCAGATAAATTCGCCGAAAAGGATATTGCCTTGCGAGTCGCCAAGGTTCAGGTCGAATTCACGGTACCAGTAGTGGGGGACGTCCGAACTTCCTTCTTTGTTGGTCCAGTAGATTTCGCGGTTTCGATCAGCAATCAAGAGGTAACAGTAATAGGCAAACAGCGTGTCGTCAATGTCACCAGCCCACCCCGCCGGTTTGGAATTGATTCGGACATGAATGGTGGGGGGCAGATTTTGCACCGTTTCCAGATAGGGGCGTAGATCCTCGATGGGCATTTCCTCCGGGAAAATTTCGTTTTCGACGCCTCCCGCCGCCAGGGCCACTTCGGCCACGAAGGCAGGTCTTCTGATGATAGACACCCCTTCCATGTTAACGATAAGGGGGACGGGTATTTGGGCGGCAACAACGTGAAGAAATTGGAGATACGCTGCCTGATACGCTTCATCGGTAGCATAATTCATCTGTTGGGCGGCGCGGGCATAGCGCACGTGACCATCCGCCGTGCCGATAAATTGATCGAAAAGAACACCATCCCATTGGCCGCCTGTTTCTTGCAACAGTTGGGTGATTTTTTCCGCGAAGTAATGCTGCCACTCTGGGTTCCCTGGGTCAGGCCAATACTCGCCTTTATTGGAGAACCCGCCGCCAGAGCGGATGAAGTTCCCGTCTTTGTCTTTGAGAATCCAGTCGGGGTGATTCGCAATGATCCATGAGGTGTCCTGTTCATCTACGCTGCCGGCATCTCCCTGCACAAAACCGGGGTTCAGGCCACTGTCCACGTAGATGAAGAAAGTGAGGTCGGGATTGTATTGCTGGAAGCGGGAAATCAGGTTGCTGTTGCGCGCGCCAAACAAGATATTGTCGTAATGGGACGCGATGCGGGCGATTTGGGCTTCGGTGGGCGGGAACCCGTCAAAGATACCGGTGGACGTGAATTTCCCGACACGGTAACTGCGCGAGGAAATATCCGGCCAGGTGGAAATTTTGTTGTTGATCAGCGTCTGCACCAACGTCTGTTGGTCTTCCTGACCCAAAAGGGTGGCGTACAGGGGAATGCCGGGAAAGGGAGGCAGGACAGTCAAAGTAGGCATCGTATGATGGGGGCGATCCTGCCGGGTCAATTGGGCCAGCACAGGCACACTCCCCGGTTTACGGGCTGCCAGCGACGCCAGTACGATTAGAATGATGCCGGCAGTAGCCACAGGGAATAGGCGTCGAACTTTCACCAGGCTCACTCTGCCGCTGCGCGTCCAATCTTGCCTAAATGGGTGTGTTGAAAAGAATCCGCGTACTTTAAGCCATAGCCAAACACGCGGTCCAAACTGGAATGACCGAGCATGATCAACCCCACCAACTGCAACCCCTGCGTCTGCCCGTAAGCGCCCAGGATAAACAAGACCACAGCCACCCCTTTGTGATGAACCAGGTTATAGCTCCATGCACCAACCCTGGGGCCCAAAAGGTAGCCCAGCATAGCGAGGTCTGGCGCCAGGAATAAGACGAAAAACCACCACCAGGCATAGTCCAGTTGCCAGAACAGATAGAAGGCGAGGGCGGTCAGAAGCAGTTCTTCGATCTTGAGGAGGGTTTTCATAGCTCTGTCTGTTGGTTATCGGAAATAAGCATTCCCCAGGCAGCGTTTGCTTGCCGCCGGTCCGGTTTAGCCTGACTGGTATTTTTCGTCAGCCTGCACAAAAGCGCCGCCAACCAAAGTTGGCGCAAAATTACTGGCGTCCAGTTGGGTAGCCAGGCGCACATCTTCCGCAAAGCCACGCTCAATGAGTTCTTTGCCTGAGCTGCATTGGCGCAACTGTTCATGCAACGCCGGGCTGGCTTTCTGAAACGCGGCCACTGCACTGAGCGCTTCGGGGGACAACGCGCCGCGCAGATGGCGGATAATCGCGCCTGCGCCAATCAGGTCTTCATAGGCGGGGCGCAAGCTGTAGTCGTCGAACCAGCGCTCTCCGGCAGGAATAACGGCAATCTTGGCGCCATAGCGCATTGCCGCGCGGGCGATGGCTGGCGCATTTCTCAGACAGCCAGCCAATACGGGAGTTGGTTGAGCCGCTAAAGTCAATGTAGCCCCATTGGGCGAAGGTAACACAATCCGCGCGCCAGACGCGATGTGCGTAAGGGATTGAGGGGAGAGCGAAAACTGACTTTGAGACCGCTTTGGATCGGCCAGTTCTGCGTGGACGGAGGCGGCGAATTCGGCAGCCTGGTCGTCTTTCCGTGCATAGGGGAAGACAATGGCCCCCTGGCTGACGGCAATGTCAACGCTGGTGGAGAACGACAGCACATCCACAATGATCACCACGTCACTGATTGGCGCTAAAACTGATACGCCATGCTCACCCCATTCGCAGCGAATATCAAACTCTTGTTGCTCAAAGAACATGATGCCTTCTTGATTGCGGAAGGAGTTATTTTTCGGGAAGCAGACCGGCAGCGATTTGGGTCAGGAATTGATCATCCAGGCGGGCGGCGAATTCAGCCATGAGGCGTCCGGCGCGTTCGATGTCGCGCAGATCGGCGGATTCGACCATGGTGTGCATATAGCGCAGGGGGATGCCCACGACGCCCGTGGGAATGCCGGCACGAGCAATATGCAGCGCCATAGCATCCGTGCCCGAATAATGGGCGTGGGGTTCAGGATGCACCTTCATTTCCAGCGCTTCCGCCGCCGCTTTCAAAGCCTGATAAACGCCCGGATGCACGTTGGGGCCCAAGCCAATCGTGGGACCCTCGCCCAGACCAAAGGTTTGCTCATCATTTGCCCCAGGCCCTTCGCCAAAAGTCACATCAATAGCCAGAGCCACATCCGGCTGGCGGGCGAAAGCAGACGTGGCTGCGCCCAACAACGCCGTTTCTTCCTGGGCGGTGGCGACGGCGAGAATGTCCCAGGCGTGCTGCCGCTGCTGCAACTGCTCCAGGCAGACGGTTAAGGCAGCCACCGAAGCGCGATTGTCCAGGGATTTGCCGGCAACCCGTTTACCCAACAACCTATGCAATGGCTGGCGAAAAGTGATGAAATCCCCCACGTCCACCCATTCCCGTAGTTGCGCCGCGCTCAGACCCACGTCTACCAGCAGAGTGTCGTAGCCATACGCTTTATCGTGGCGATGGGTGGGCTGCATTCGCGCCGGCAAAGCGCCAATGACGCCGGGCAGATCATGGTCGCCCTGTTTGCGCCCATGCACCACCACCATTTGCCCCAGCAAATGGCGCACGTCCACACCGCCAACGCTGGTAACGCGCAAAAAACCATAGCCGTTGCCGTTTTGGGGATAGGCGTCAATGGACTTGACCATCAAGCCAATTTCGTCCATATGGGCAGCAATGAGCAGGCGCGGGCGGGGGGCGTCGCCCTGCCCTTGCTTAATAGCCAACAGAGTGCCGATACGATCTATCGTCAGGCTGTCCACATAGGGCCGCCAGGCGTCGCCCACGGCGGCGGCAATCGTTTGTTCAGCGCCAGAGGGGCCAGGCGTTTCTGTCAGGGTCTTGAGTAATTTTTCCAGGTCTACCATAGGTTGCCCTTGAGAATGTCAGAGAGTTTACTGGTCTATACGCGAAACAGACGCGACGCGCGCCGCATTTTCCTTCAACTTCCCATTTTTGGCGAATAAACCATCCAGCGTTCAGCAACTCTCAATGGGAACGAATTTGCTTTTTCCCCACCGGCTGATTGGCGACTAACACTTCCTGCGGCGTTACCCTTCTACCGTTGGCGGCGGGGTTTCCGTTGGTAGGTCGGGGGCGAGCGTCTCTGTCGGCGGCGGCGTCTCTGTGGCAGCCGGCGGGGTTTCCGTGGGCGGTTCTGGGCTGGGCGTGTCGGTAGGCAGCGGCGTGTTTGTCGTGGTTGGCGGCGGCGTCAGCGAAGGCGTCAGGGTTATTAAGGCAGGTAGAGTAGCCGTGGCGCTGGCTGCCGGGGTTGTTGTCTGCGTGACCGTAGCCGTAGCCGTTTCCGTGGGGGTAGGCGTCGCGGTGGCGGTGGTTGTGGGTAATGGGGTGGGCGTATTGGTCGGCGAGAGCGGCGGCGGGGTGCGTGTCTGGAATTGTTCGGGCGTGGCGGCTAAGGTAGGCGTAATCTGGCTGCGGGTAGGCGCGACGGTGATAGTGGGTAGCAGCGTGGGCGAAGGGGGCAGCGGTTGGGGTTGCGGGGTGGCTGACGGCGTGGACGTCAGGGTAATAATGGCGGGCAGGGTGGGCAGGGCGTTGGGGTCAGGCGCCAGGCGATAGAGGATAATGCCGGCGCAATAACACGGCAGCGTCAACAAGATTATGCCCAGCAGGAACAGATAAGTGAAACGACGTGATGGCTGCATAAAATCCTCGACCATAAATGGCTTGCGGATAATAGACGACATCCAGGCAAATGACAAACCGAATTGGTGACTGAATACCTATGGCTGCCATTGTTGCCGTATTTTTCGTCATGCTATAATGGGGCAGGTTTGTTTACGTCGTCTATGGGTCGAGTAGTGGTCTAGAGGTTCATATGCCATTAGAGCTGTGGGGGGCAGGGCGTTTGCCAGAGATTTCGTTGCCACAGCGCCCTGTTTTGGCTTATGCGCTTCTGATCCTTTACCTGGTGGGGTTGGGAGCTGCCATCTACCATCACCGGGCTGATTGGCGACAACTGCGGCAGCGCCGCGGCTGGTTGTGGACAGCGGCGCTGGCGGCGGCGGCTTTGCTGCTCAGCCAGCTATTCCCCTTTGCCTTTACCGCCGCGGCGGCGTTGGCTTTGCCCGGCACGTCTCAAATGCCAGCCGTTGTCGGCGCGCCCTTTGGCCTGACGCCGCTGCTGCTGGCAGCCATTACCTTAAATCCCGCTGCCGCGCTGGTTGTTGGGTTCGCCAGCGGGTTGGGGCGGGCTTTGTGGCAGACACATCAGATTTTGACGCCTTTCCATTTTGCCCTGGTGGGGGTTCTGGCGGGTTGGTTATGCCGGCAAAACTACGCTGGTCGTTTTTACGATTGGCTGCGCCGTCCAATCGTCGCCGCTCTCCTCAGTCTGCTGCCTGTCCCCCTGCTCGTTTTCCTGGCTACTTTCGTCTACACACCGGGTCGCTTTAGCCAGTTAGCCGCTTTCGATCTGGCCCTGTCCACCGCCTGGGCGCTGCTGCTGCCTCTGTTGCTCGAAGGTCTCCTGAGCGGTCTGGTGGTCACCTTGCTGTTGATGGGTTTGCCGCAGTTGCGCGCCCCCGCCAGACCGACCCAACTTTCCCCCCAAAGCCGCAGCCTGCGCTGGCGTTTGCTGGGCAATTTTACCCTCTTTGCCGTCATCCTCACCTTTTTGCTGCTGCTCGTGGTCTACAACGTGGCTGTATCTGTGTCACGGCAGTTGGTGGTGAACCAGATGGCGTACAATGCCGGCACGGTTTCCAATTACATTCCCGATTTTCTGGCGCAGCGGCAAAATCTGCTGGTGCAGTACAGTCAGGAACCTGATCTGTTAACGACTGCGCCGCCAGTCCTGGAGCAAACGCTGCGCCAACTTTTCCGCAGCGGCGCGTTGTTCCGTCGCGTCATGGTGGTGGACCAGGCGGGAACTGTGCGCGCTACGTATCCGGCGACGGCAGATGGCGTGGCCTTGACCAGCCTGGAGCAGGCAGCCATAGCCGAAGCGCTCAGCACCAATACGCCGATCACCAGCGCGGCCCAGGTCACGGCGGAAGATGGTTACACAATCAGCTTTATTACGCCTGTCGCGACCCCGACAAGCGAAGGCAGCCAGCCCCAGGCGGTTCTGGTGGGGCGCGTGCCAGAGGTCTCGCTGGCAGACCTTATTGTAGGATTGCAAGGCACGATGGGCGAAGGCGTGGGGTTTGTGGTGGACAGCGCTGGACAAATCATTGCCCACCCGCAGGCAGACAATTTGCTGACGGTGTGGACGCCGCCAACCGGCGGGCAGCGCACGATTACCACGGATTCGGGGACGGGGATTGCTTATGAGGGACGGACGGCGCAAACCAATGCCCGCCAACTGGTGGTATACGTCCCTGGACAGGCGCATCCCTGGACGATTGTAACGGCAGTCTCCTATGAGGTCGTGCTGGGTCTGGCTTTGAAGATTGCCCTGCCTATGGCTGCCGTGCTGCTGCTGGCTGGGACGTTGTTTGCCGTCAACCTGGGTTATCTGTCCCGCAGCATCACCGGACCTCTGGCAGAGTTGGGGCAGGCGACGCAGGACATTGCTGCCGGCAGTCTGAGTACCCCCGTGACTGTGAAGGGCGAAGATGAGATTGGGCAGTTAGGCTATGCCTTTGAGCAAATGCAGCGCTCGCTGCAAAAGCGGCTGGATGAACTCTCCTTGCTGCTCAGCGTCAGCCAGGACGTAGCCGCCAGCATTGACATTCGCGCGGGGATGCCGGCAGTTCTGCAAGGCGCGCTGCGAGGGACGGGCGCCGCGGGCGTGCGCGTGGTGGTCATCAACCCCAACAGCACCCACCCCTTGACCTTTGGCGAAGGGCCCGCGGCGGCGGCTATGGCCCCCTATGACCGGCAGTTGATGAGCCTGATCCGGCAGAAAGGGGAGGTACAGTTGCCCACAGCGCGCGAGGTGCAGGCGGCTTTGCATCTTGAAGAAGCACATACGCTGCCTGTGCGCGCTCTGATTGCCATCCCTTTGCTCAGCGGCAGCCGTTTCCAGGGCGTGCTGTGGCTGGGCTACCGCCAGCCGCATACGTTTGGACAGAGTGAGCTAAATCTGCTGCATACGCTGGCGGGGCAGGCGGCAGTTCTGGTGGTGAATGGGTATCTATTTGCCAGCGCCGAGGGGGGGCGTCGCCGCCTGGCAGCCGTGCTCGCCAGCACCAGCGACGCCGTGATCGTCACCGACCAGACGGAGCGAGTGCTGCTGGTAAACCCGGCCATGGAGAAGGCGTTTGGCTTGAGCATGGCGGAAGCCGCCAACCAGCCAGTCAGCCGCGTCATCCGTTCGCCCAAATTGCTGGCGGCGCTGACGGGCCCAGGGGAGCGCTCGCGCGGATTGGAGATTGAAACCGGGCAGGGCGCCACCTGGTATGCCAGCGCTTCGACTATTGTCAGCCATGATGGTCAGGTGTTGGGGCGAGTAGCCGTACTACACGATATTACGGCGCTCAAAGAGGTGGACAAGTTAAAATCGGAGTTTGTGCAAACGGTCTCCCACGACTTACGCAGTCCGCTGACGTTTATGCAAGGTTACGCCACGATGCTGCCGATGGTGGGGGAGTTGAATGAGCAGCAGCAAGCGTATGCGACGAAGATTAAGGCGGGTATTGAGCAGATGACGGTGCTGGTTAATAATTTGCTCGACCTGGGGCGGATTGAAGCTGGCGTAGACCTGGCAATGGGGGAGGTGGATATAGCCCAACTGTTGCAAGGCGTGGTGCGGGATTACGAGACGCCAGCGGCGGCGGTGGGGGTGCAGTTTGTGTTGGAAATGCCGGCAAAACTCCCCCGCTTCAAAGGAGATGCCGGCCTGATTCGGCAGGCGCTGGCGAATCTAGTGGGCAATACCGTAAAATATGCGCCTCAATCCGGGACGGTGGTGATTCGGGCTATCCAGATAGGGGGTGAAATAGTTGTCAGCGTGAAAGACAATGGCCCAGGCATTGCCCGGCAGGATCAGATGCGGTTGTTTGAGAAGTTCTACCGCATTAAGGAACGACGGACTGAGCGGGTGAAGGGGTCTGGACTGGGGCTGGCGATTGTGCGCTCCATTGCCGAGCGGCACGGGGGGCGGGTGTGGTGTGAGAGTGAGTTGGGCATGGGCAGCACATTCTACCTGGCCCTGCCTGCGCCCGAACCCAACCGCGCGGCGGCGTGAGCCGGCGTTGTAGCTCGATTTCTAAAATCGGGTAGTTTAGCGATTTTGGAAAATCGCTTTACTTTAGCGATTTTGGAAAATCGCTGTACTTTAGGAGCTGATCGAGGATGGTTTGCAGTTCTGCCGGCAGTTCCGCCACCAATGTAATCTGGCTCTTATCTGAAGGGCGGTTAAAAACCAGGCGATAGGCGTGTAAGAAGTGACGGGAGAGGGGTAGGGATGGCTTGCGCCGTCCATAGATACGGTCGCCGACGATGGGATGGCCAATGTAAGCCATGTGCACGCGGATTTGATGAGTGCGTCCTGTGATGGGTTTGCAGGCAGCCAGGGTGTAAGCGGCGAACGCCGTTACGGTTTCAAACTGCGTGCGCGCGTCTCGCTTTCGCCCCTGTTCGCCCACGATGACGGCCATGCGCTGGCGGTTGTGGGGATCGCGGCCAATGGGGGCGTCAATGATGGCCCGCGGCGGTTGTAATGCGCCTTCCACTAATGCCAGGTAAGTCTTTTCGATGGTGCGCCCCTTGAACTGCCCCTGGACGTAGCGCAGCGCCTTCTCATTCTTAGCCATAATCACCAGGCCCGAGGTGTCTTTGTCCAGGCGGTGAATGACGCCTGGACGAATTTCGCCGCCGATGCCGGGCAGGTCAGGGCAATGGGCCAGCACGGCGTGCACCAGGGTGCCTGTTTCGTGACCGCTGCCAGGGTGTACGACCATGCCGGCAGGTTTGTTAATCACAATCAGGTCGTCGTCTTCGTAGCGAATGTCCAGGGGAATAGATTCGGGCTGCAAGGCGGTGGGCACAGCCGCCGGAATAGTGGCTTGCACGACATCGCCGCTGCTGACGCGGTAACTGGATTTGACGGGAATGCCGGCAATCTGCACCTGACCTTCCTTAATCAATCGCTGCCATTGCGCCCGCGACAGGTCGGGATAGGCTGCCGCCAGCGCCCGATCAATGCGTTCGCCGGCGGTGGTGAGGGTGAAGGTCAATGCCGGCATGTTCGCAGCGTGCCGGCAGAGCGGCTCAAACCTCGGCGATAGCGCCTGTTACCCATTTTGCCCGTGGCTTTCCCCCTCATGAACCTCCTCGAAACCAGAAGAAGGCAGCACTACCGGCGTGAAATCAACGCCCCCTGGCAGTTTGCTCTTCTCCTTTTTCTCCAGCGCCGCCTGGGCTCCCTCGCGGCGTTGTTCCAACAGCATCAACACGCCCAGGATAACTACGCCAGCGACGATGAAGGTGTCCGCCAGATTGAAAACAGGCCAGGG
>CAYQYJ010000121.1:0-9091 GCA_964421605.1 uncultured Ardenticatenaceae bacterium
AACTCAGGACAGGTTCCTTCGGTGAACTCAGGACGGTCTGAGGATGCGAACTCCGCAGAACCTGTTTGTCGAACCACTAGAGCCAGAGATCTCCACCTAACCGTTTATGCAGGGAAAAGCAACTATGGCTCGTCTATCTTACGCTCACAAGTGTGATTATAGGAAGCAGGCGCGTTTGCGACAATAAAGCGTGACTCAAGTTGACTGTGTGATTGATTGCTGCTTTACTTTCTTTTCATTCTTACGTAAACTTCTGGCATGGATAAAATAGATTTCCGCTCGGATACAGTGACCTGGCCCACGCCCGCCATGCGCCAGGCAATGCTCATGGCTGAGGTGGGCGATGACGTCTATGGGGAAGATCCCACGGTCAACAAGTTGGAAGCGTTGGCGGCAGAGATGGTGGGTAAGGAGGCGGCGCTTTTTGTCGCCAGCGGCACGATGGGTAACCTGGCGGCTATTTTGACCCATGCCGGCAGGGGGGACGAAGCCATTGTGGGCCAGGATGCGCACATTTTCTGTTGGGAAGCGGGCGGCATGGCGGCTCTAGGCGGCGTTACGCCGTATCCGCTGCCCACGGACGCCGTAGGGCGTATGGATCTGGCGCAAATAGAGGCTGCCGTGCGCTGGGATGACCCACATTGCCCGCGCAGTCGCCTTATTTTGCTGGAGAACAGTTATGGAGCGAAAAACGGCGCGCCAGTGCCTCTGGATTACCTGGCAGCCGTCAGCCAGATAGCTCAGCGGCATGGGTTGGCGACGCATCTGGATGGGGCGCGTTTATTTAATGCGGCGGCGGTGTTGGGCGCGCCAGCCCGCGAGATTGCGCAACACGTAGATTCCGTCAGTTTTTGTTTGAGCAAGGGCTTGTGCGCGCCTGTGGGATCGTTGTTGTGCGGCTCGGCGGCGTTTGTGCGCCAGGCGCGGCGAATGCGCAAGATATTGGGTGGGGCAATGCGGCAGGCGGGGGTGTTGGCGGCTGCCGGCATTGTCGCCCTGACCGAAATGGTGGATCGCCTGTCCCAAGACCATGAAAACGCAGCTTTGCTGGCTCGCGGGCTGGCATCCATTCCGGGCATACAGCTTGATCTGGATCGGGTGCATACCAACATTATCTACTTTTACCTGACGCCCGAAGTCACTTTAAGCGCGCCGCAGATTGCTGCCAGGCTGCGGCAGCGAGCCAACATCTGGATTGGCGCAGAGAGTGAGCGCCACTTCCGCGTCGTTACCCATTATTGGGTGGGACCAAACGAGATTGAGCTGCTGCTGGCAGCCATGGATGAAATTCTACGAGACGGTTAGCGCCAGGGTAAATAAGCTGGGGCAGAAAGGTTCAGGTTCGGTATGAATAGTGACTTAATTGGCAGGCAAATAGGACATTACCAGTTAGAGGCGTTGTTGGGGGACGGCGGTATGGGCACAGTGTTTCGCGCCCACGATTTGAACCTGGGGCGCACGGTGGCGGTCAAGTTCATGCACGCCCAATTTGCCCGCCTGCCCGAATTTCGCGCTCGTCTGACCAAAGAAGCGCAAACAGTGGCGCGGCTAGATCACCCTTCTATCGTCAAGATATTCGACTTTGGCGACTCTACTGAAGGGCTTTATATTGCCATGGAGTATATTGACGGCGGCAGCCTGCGCGCTCACCTGGGGCGACTGCAGGCGCGCGGCATTTTCCTGCCCTTGCAGCAAAGCCTGCAAATTGGGGTACAAATGGCTGACGCGCTGGATTACGCCCACCAGCGGGGCTTGATTCATCGGGATGTCAAGCCAGGGAATATCATTTTGAAGAAATTGGATCGTCCGCCAGAGGAAGGGGATGCCCCCTTTCGCGCCATTCTGACGGATTTCGGTCTGGTCAAAGTGCTGGAAGGGGAGCGGCTGACCCTGACGGGCACCACCTTGGGCACCCCTGTTTACATGTCGCCCGAACAGTGCGAGGGTGTAGAAACGGTAGATGGACGCGCTGACCTGTATGCTTTAGGCGTGGTGTTATATGAACTGCTAACCAATGCCACGCCTTTCCGCTTCAAGAACCTGACGGAAGCGGTGACGACGCATTTGAAAGGCATTATGCCGCCGCCCGCGCGCGACTTGCGGCCCGACATTCCCTCCGTGTTGGATGCCGTGCTGCAAAAGGCGATGGCTAAAGATCGCGCCGATCGGTTTGCTTCGGGGGCAGAAATGGCGGCAGCCTTGCGCAGCGCCCGCCTGGCGCTGGCGGCAAACTCGACGCGCGTGGTAGCGGCTGACCAGCCTGTGCTGACGCCGCCGCCGTCACAGCCGCCGCCAGGGTATGCGCTGATCATTGATGCGCCAGGCCAGCCTACAAGCCGCGTCGTGTTGAATCGCCCAGTAATAAGTCTGGGGCGTAATGCGGATAATGACGTGGTTTTGCCGGCAGAAGGCGTTTCTCGTTATCATGCCCGTCTGCAAGCGACCACAGACGGTTGGAAAGTGTTGGACCTGGGCGGCGTCAACGGCACGCACCTGGCGGGGCAGCGGCTGGCGGCGCAGCAAGCTACGCCGCTGCTGCCTGATCAGCCGCTGCGAATTGGTCCCTATACTTTGACTCTGGTTCCGCCGCCGCCGCTTGAGCCGGTACCGCCCGCGCAAACGCCAACTGGCTTGCGCGTTGTGCCTGTGTCGGAGCAGCCCACGCAACTGCCGGCAGTAGACGAAGCGTTAGCTTTATATCTGGCGCAAGACCGTTTGCCTGTGGAGCCAGGGAAGCCTGTGCACCTGCGGCTGGAAGTAGTCAATCGCAGCGACGTCGCCGATCGGGTCAGCGTGCGCGTGGAGGGCGTGCCGCCTGGCTGGCTGAGTGTGCCTGGGGAGTTTGTGACCGTGCCGCCTAATGGCAGCGCCCCCATGCACATTGAAGTCAAAGTGCCGCGCCAGCCGGATACGCCTGCGGGTCGCCAGCGCTTCTATTTGCGCCTGATTTCGCAGCAGCATCCGCACACGACCGCCACAGCGAACGGATCGCTGCTGGTTGGCGCCTTCACCTCTTTTGAAGCCCGCATGGAAAACGCCGATCTGCGCCTGCCAGGCGTGGTGCGCGTGTTTGTACGCAACAGCGGCAACACCGCCGCCGATTTCAGCGTGGTGGGGCGCAGCGAGCGGGTGCAGTTCCGCGGCGAAACGGGCCATCTACCGCTGGAGCCAGGTCAGGAGGCAGCCGTTGATCTGGCTTTGCAAGCCCGTTCCACCAGTCTTTTTGGCGGCGCAGAAACGGTTCCTTTTGAAGTTGAAGTAGCCACGCGCAGTGGGGGACGGCAGGCGCTGCCAGGGCAAGGGATCACAGGTTCTATGATCCCGCCCGTACTGGGGTATGCTGCTGTGGTCGTGGTCACGTTTGCCTGTGTGTTTGGCTTGTTGTTCTTCTTGTTTGGCGACCGTTTGCGCGGCGAGCAGAGTCCGGCAGTGGGCGACCTGACAACGCTGATGCCGACTATTTCACTAACGCCCGGTCTGCCGCTGGCAGATGCGGCGGCGACGCAGACCTCTATCGCTGTGACCGCCGAAACGGCGACTGCGGCTGCGGCTACGGCTGCCACGCAGGGGGATGAAGACAACGACGGCTTGAGCGGGCCGCAAGAGGCGATTGCCGGCACAGACCCACAAAACCCGGACACTGATGCGGATGGCCTTTTGGATGGCGAAGAGGTGTTGATACACGGCACGGATCCGAGAAACCCCGATACCGATGGCGACTTGCTGGAAGATGGAGAAGAGGTAAACATCTACAAGACGAATCCGCGGAACGCCGATAGCGACGGGGATGGCGTGCGCGACGCCGTGGAAATTGACCAGGGGACAAACCCCCTGGCGACGCCCACCTTGACGCCTGTGTTGACTACGGCTACAGTGACGACGGCGCCTACAGCCAGCGCTACAGCGACAGCCACGTTTACGCCAGGTCCTACCGCCACAGCCACCACGTCCCCAACACCCCAACCGACGGCTACAGCCACGGCAACCAGTACGATCACGCCATCACCGACGACAACTCACACGCCTGCGCCAACAGCAACTGCATCGCCAGTTCCGCCCACGGCGACACCGACGGAGACGCCTACGGTTACCACAACCCCCATCCCCACGCCAGAACTGGCTTGCGTAGCTACGCCGCCGCCGCTGGATGAGCCGTTTGCTGCGGCGGATTGGGGCGGCGCGCCCCTTTTCACTTTTGTGGATCAGGCTGACCTGTCCCGTCTGGTAGAGGTATACTTCGTGCGCGACAGCGCTGCGCTGTATCTGGCAGCCATTATCCACGACGACAGCGACGATAACACCGATTCGCTGCGCGTCTATTTTGACACAACAGGCAACGGCGGCGACCCGGACACGACGGATCGCTTCTTCCAGGTGGCGCGCGATGAGACGTTGACGATTCGAGCCGGGCTGGGGGATAACCAGGATGGCGAGGATTGGGATACGGACTACACCAGTAGTAACTGGGCAGCGACAGTCAGCACAGTTGGGGGGACGTGGCTGGTATTGATGTCTGTAGATGTGGCGGGCGAGATGCCGGCATTATCCCCCACGCAGTTCGGTTTGATGATGCAGGCGCTGTTTACCAATGAAGCTCTGGTTAGCTGGCCGGCTGCTGGTGAAACAAACGATGCCAACACCTGGCAAGCCGTTACGAATATAGCCTGCCCGTGATCTATTCCGCCAACGACAGAGGGCGTGCGCGGCGCATGTAGCGTAGGGCGTATGCTATACGCCCTACTTTTTGGGGAACCAGGGGAAGAAGGCGTTGGTGCGAGCGATGTATTGGCGGTAACCAGGTTTGCTTTCCTGCAAACTTCGCTCCAGCAAGGCTACGCCAGACACGCGCATCAGCAGCGTAGTCATGATTAGCGGGCTGAAGATCGTGAAAACCCCACCAGCGGCGGCGGCAATCAAAAAATGCCCCCACCAGACCAGTGCGTCGCCAAAATAGTTGGGGTGGCGCGTGTATCGCCATAACCCCTGGTCAAATACCTGCCCTTTGTGGGCCGGGTTGGCCTTAAATCGGGCCAACTGCCAGTCGCCCACTGCTTCAAAGAAGATACCTACGCCCCAAACGAAAATACCCAAATACTCTACTATGCCCAACCCCACTTGCGATGAGAGGTTAGCCGCCAGCAGCGGCGCGGAAATGAGCCACAGCAGCAGCCCTTGCAGTAAGAAAACGGTAAAGTAACTGCGCCACCAGTAGCTTTCGCCCACATTAGCGCGGAACTGCTGGTAGCGGAAATCCTCCCCTTTGCCCCAGTTGCGCCGCAAGATATAGAGCGACAGACGCAACCCCCAAACCGTTACTAACAGCGTGATAATGATCTGGCGTGGGTAGTAGCCATCGGTCTGGATGAAGTAATACGCATTGACCACCACAAAGCCCAACCCCCAGAAGATGTCTACGATGCTGACGTTTTTGAGCCTGACGCTGGCAATCCAGATCAGGCTCATGTAAACGAAAATGACCAGGGCTGCGCCGCTGTAGATAAGCAGGAAACCATTCATGCGTAGGCCTGGGCTTCTGTTTGCAGTTCATCCAGGATGGCCAGCATGTCGGCGCTTTCAGGGATGTCGGCCATAGATTTGCCATAATGGACGAAACGAGCCACGCCTTGCTTATCTACGATAAGTTGCGCCGGCATTCGCCCCATCTTAAACAGCCGGATCTCCTGCCCGTACCTTTTCAATACCTGATACTGGGGATCCGGCAGGCCAATAAAGGGCAGGTCGTTTTCTGCCCAATAGGCGCGAAAGGCCGCGGCGTCATCGGGACCTAACACAATCACTTCGGCGTCTCGCGCTTGAAACGCTTCATACTCGTGGCGCAACTGCGCCATGTGCGCGCGGCAGAATGGTCAGACGAAGCCGCGATTGAAGACCAGCAGCAGATGCTTTTGGCCGCGAAAATCAGACAGCCGCACAGGCTGTCCGTGCAGATCGGTCAAAGCAAAATCAGGCGCAGGTGTGTTGATGGCTACTTTGCTCATAAATACCTCCAGGAAGGACAGGCTGTCGCTTTTAGGGGACAGGCTTATAAGGTGCGCTCACCCTGAATGCGAGGTCGAACAAGGGAATTGTAGTAGATGCCGGCATTTTGGCAACCGCCAGCCAGCCGGATCTGGTTGCTTTTGTCCTCATTCTACGAAAACGCTCAACTAAAATTTTGGCTTATGGCCTCGATTATGGTATGCTTCACACCTTGTGTCTGCTATAATCGCAGGCGCTTTGTTAACTTTCCGCTCCTGGCTGCGCCAGGGGCTAAAACTCAAACGAGTTCAACCACGGAAAGGAGGTATTTCTACGTGCGCGATTACGAACTCACCATTATTCTTCAACCTGACCTGGACGAAGACGGGCGCAAAGCCGTTATTGCCCAGGTCACCAACTGGATTACGGGCGGCAACGAAGCAGCCGAACAGCCCACTATCAATCAGTGGGGGCAGCGGCAGTTAGCTTACCAGATCAACAAGTTGAAATCGGGCTACTACGTGCTGTACGAAGCCAAAATGGATCCGGCGGCCGTTAACGCTCTGGAGCGCAATCTGTTTTATCACGATGATGTGATACGCTACCTGATTGTGCGCGCTGACGAAGCGACCGATGGTTTTGACTACAAGCAGTTTAACGTTTTACGCGACTACATTACCGAATACGGGCAGATCGTGCCGCGGCGGCGCAACCGCATTTCAGCCAGGCAGCAGCGCAATCTGGCGCAGGCTGTCAAACGCGCCCGTCACCTGGCGCTCCTGCCGTTTGTCGTAGATTAGCCGTAAGATTCCCCCAATCTTACATAGATTGGCGCAATCTGTAAGATTGCGCGCAATCATTTGGAAGACGACTGAAGGAAGCCCGGCTGCTGTGACGGCGGCGGGGCTTTCTTTTTTCCTATGGAGGCATTATGGACTTTCAGCTTACTACGGAACAGCGGCAGTTCCGTGACGTTGTGCATGACTTTGTGGCTAAAGAAGTCAAGCCTTTGGCGCGCCATACCGATGAAGCCGCCGCCTTCAACTGGACGGCAGTACACAAAATGGGGCCATTGGGCTTGCTGGGCCTGGAAGTGCCCGAACAATATGGCGGGGCCGCCGTTGACGCCGTCAGCGCGGCGATAGCCATCGAGGAATTGGGTTGGGGCTGCGGCTCTACGGCGCTGGCGATTGCCGCGCACAATGGGCTGGCTTTGGGACCGATTGTACGTTACGGTACAGAGGCGCAAAAACAAAAGTGGCTGCCTCCGCTGGCTACGGGCCAGGGTCGCCTGGGCTGTCTGGCTCTGACGGAGCCTGGGGCCGGTTCCGACTTGCAAGGAGGCGTGCGCACTTCCGCTGTGGCTGAAGGGGATTCCTGGATCATTGACGGCAGCAAAATGTGGATGACCAATGCTTCGGTGGCTGACGTGGTGGTGGTGTTATGTCGCACGGATCGCGCTGGCGGCAGCCGCAGCCTCAGCCACATCATTGTGCCCCTGGACACGCCAGGCATCACAATTGGACCAGCGGAAAAGAAGATGGGCTTGAAAGGCTCCCCTACCCATGCCGTCACCTTTGAAGAGGTGCGCGTGCCTCGCGAGAATTTGTTGGGTCAGGAAGGGCGGGGGTTGCAGCAAACGCTGGCGACGCTGGACAGTGGACGCATCGGCATTGGCGCGTTAGCGGTGGGGCTGGCGCAGGCGGCGTATGAAGAGGCCATCAAATATGCCCACGAAAGGCGTACGTTTGGGCAGCCAATTGCCCACCACCAGGCGGTGCAATGGATGCTGGCGGACGCCGCCACGGAAATACAGGCGGCGCGCCTGTTGGTGTATTGGGCGGCATCCATTAAGCAGCAAGGTCAGAAATTTACGAAAGAGGCGGCTATGGCCAAGCTGTTTGCCACGGAAGTGAGCGAACGGGTTTGCCGCAATGCCATTCAAATTCATGGCGGCTATGGTTACAGCAGCGAGTTTCCGGTGGAACGCATCTACCGCGACACCCGCCTGATGACGATTGGCGAGGGCACCAGCGAAATCCAGCGTCTGGTCATTGCCCGCCACATCTTGAACCTGGCGTAGGGTAGGGGCAGGTTTCAAACCTGCCCCTACTGCACGCTTCCAGGAGGTAGCGTTGCCAGATTGCCCGTGACCACCGTTCCAATCCAGAAGCCAACCGCGCCAGAGCCATCCTGACAGAGGCGCACGCCTTGAACCTGTGTGGGCGTTACCAGACGGCCTAGGGCGAACGCATTGCAGCCAAAGCCAGGGTCATACTTCATCAACAAGGTCAGCGGCGGCTGGCGCACAGCCCATATGCCTGTGCCGCCGCTCTCGTCGGTGTAGCTGCCATCGTTGAAGTAGGTGTAGACGCCGCTGCCTGTGTTCCCATCGTTCATCACGTACTGGTAATTGATGGTCAGGACGGTTTGCGCCAACTGAATCCGCTCAATGTAACGCGGGGTGGCGTTTTCTGCCAGTTTGGTGCTGACGATATTCCCCTGGCGATCCATCTCAAAGATTGTGCCCGTGCTGCCTGTGCCCGCGGCGACAAGCAGGTTGCCGTTGGGGAGTTCATAGACGCCGCGGTAACCATCGTTGATGGGCAGATAGTTGGCTACCAGGCTGCCGTCGCTGGTGTATTCCAGAATGCCTTTTTGCCCGCCGCTGAAGTTGGCGACGAGAATGTTGCTGTTGGCGGCGGCTTGTAGTTGTTCGGGGAAGTTGTCTACGGGGGTAAACAGGTCGAGGAACCCGCCGTTGAGGTCATAGCGATGGATGGCGTCGCTGGTGATGCCGGCAACTAACCAATCATTCGCGCGCCCCAACACATCATAAGGTGAATCCAGACCGCCGCTGCCGCTGGCGATAAAAACGCCCACGAAGTTACCCGCCGCGTCAAACTCCACCACGCTGTCAATGTTGCCGCCGCCGCCCGTGGTTACCAGCAGGTTGCCGTTGGAGCGGAGTTCCATGCCGCGTGGATTTTGCAACAGGGCTGGGTTTGGTCCCCCTGCTGGGGCAAATACGCCCAGATAACTGCCATTCAGGTCATACGCCTGCACCACATCTTCGCTGTCATCGCTGACCAGAATGGCGTCCCCACTGCTG
>CAYQYJ010000122.1:0-9074 GCA_964421605.1 uncultured Ardenticatenaceae bacterium
CTGCGCGACAATGAGACGGACCCGCTGCAAGACGGATTGTTTCAGGCGGCAGCCTGGCTGCCGGAAGTCGTAGAACCGGGGGAGTGGCGGCGACAAATTTTGCTGCGATTGGGCCGCCTGATTGTGCAGCCTAAAGTGCCGGCAGCTTTGCGCCAGCGGGCTGTGTTGGCTCTGGCGCAAACGGAAGAAACAGGCGTAGTTACTTTGCTGCGCCAACTTTTGCAGCGCCCCGACCCGCTGGTGCGGCAAGCTGCGGTGGCGGCGCTGCCTATCCTGGGGGCGGCGGCGGCTCTCGACCTGCTATCGCAAGCTCTGGCAGATGAAAATGTGGACGTGCGCCAGGGCGTGGTAGCGGCGCTGGGTTGGCTGCATCATCCCGCAGCAGATAAGTTAGTAATGCGCGTTCTGTCGGGCGAGGATGAGCAGTTGTTTGCCGCCGCAGCGGAAGCTGTTGGCTTGAATGGCGGCGCGGGGGCTGACGTGCTAAAAGAGGCCGCCGGGGAAGATGACCCGCACCTGCGGCGGGCCGCCGTTTTCGGGCTGGCGCTGCTAGAAGAACCCTGGGCTTATACGCTCTTGCAGCGCTTACAGAAAGATGATC
Source organism: uncultured Ardenticatenaceae bacterium (assembly GCA_964421605.1). Lineage (GTDB taxonomy): Bacteria > Chloroflexota > Anaerolineae > Promineifilales > Promineifilaceae > JAGVTM01. Next base: position 602 of record CAYQYJ010000122.1, read on the forward strand.
AATGGCTGGTGCAGTCAGTTGCCAACATAGCCGTAGAACTGCGCGAGGGCAAAGGAATGGCGGCGCATTGGTGGCAGCCGGCGCTGCCTGGCGATCAGGCCTGGTTAATCCAATGGGCGGCAGCGCAGGGAAGAGGTGTGCCTGGGGGGGCGGCGGGCTTAACTGTGCTGCTGCAAGCCATGCAGCCTTCACAGCCGCTGGGGGTGCGTCTGGCGGCTATCACTTGCGCTGCCCAGGTGGTAGAGTTAGAGGCTGTGCCCGCGTTGCAAGCTGTTTTAGAAGACCCGCTGCCGGCAGTGCGTGAAGCCGCTTTTCAGGCGTTGTGCCAGTTAAGCCGGGCGTTTGGTCGTTGGGTGGGCAGTTAGAACAGTGATTGGTGGCGGAGTGGTCAGCAACTTCGTAGAGAATCGAGTGATTCGTGCAAAAATCTACATTCACGATGCCCTTTGAATAACGATGAAACCATTAGTTGGTGTTGAGTTAAAGCGATTTGTGAAGGCGTACCGGCGGGCGCATCCGGTGACCAGAGAGGTAGCTGCGCTGCTGCAAAGCGTGGCTTATCCGGCTAACGTCGGCTCTATCTTTCGCCTGGCAGAAGCGGCGGCTATGCAGCAGCTTATTTTGACAGGCATCACGCCCCTGCCAACCAATGCCACCGTGGCCAAAGTGGCCCGCTTTAAGATGGATCGGGTGCCCTGGCGTTATTGCGACGATGCGGCGGCGGCTGTATGGCAGATGCAGCAGGAAGGGTATCGCGTGCTGGCCCTGGAACTGACTGAACAGGCGGTTCCCTATCATGCCTACGCCTACCCGCAGCGAACGTGTCTGGTGGTGGGGCACGAGGATCACGGCGTCACCAAAGCTACCCTGGCTGCCTGTGATGGGGCGATTTTCTTGCCCATGTATGGCAAAGGGCTGTCGCTCAACGTGCACATGGCTCTGAGTATTGTGGTCTATCATATCCTGCACACAGCCGGGTAGGGGCGTATTGCATACGCCCCCACTAGCTGGTTTGGGTCAGTGTCCTGGCTTACCCGGTGGTGCAAGGCACTGGCCGAACGGTTTGGGCTAGTTGGAACTCCAGCGACCAGTGCCTCGCACCTGTATAAACATCGGCGACGGGCAATGTTGGGCGCAGACGCGCCCAACATTGCCCATAAAAATGGGTGTCAGCCCCGCCGCAGGCGGGGCTGACACCCACCACGATTAAGCGCCGCGCTACCACTTAAGCATATACGCCCCAAAATTGAACAGGATACCTTTGCATTATAAGACCTGTAAAGTTGCGTTCACTGCCAACGAACCATGCCCAAATTGAAATGCTGTCAATTCCGACTTAGAGCTTGCCATCCGCGCAGAGATTTTGTATACTAGCAGGTAGACACATGCGGGGTATTACAACAAAACTTTTGGGATGATCCGCTGTTGCCTCCCACTTTGAAGAATCTGACAGATACCGGAGAACAATCATGAAGCTTTCCTGCTTACAAGAAAATCTGGCAAAGGGATTGAGTACGGTGGCGCGGGCAGTGAGTACCCGATCCACTTTGCCTGTGTTGTCGAATGTATTATTAGCTACTGACCATGGTCGGCTGAAGTTGTCAGCGACTAACCTGGAAATTGTGATCACTTGTTGGATTGGGGCCAAGGTGGCTGACGGGGGGGCAATTACAGTTCCCGCGCGCACTCTAAGCGATCTGGTGAATGCGTTGCCGGCAGAACTAATCGAATTGACGCTAGACGAAAAGACGCAAACGCTGCATCTGGCTTGCGCCCGCACCGAAGCGAACATTAAGGGAATTGATGCCCAGGAGTTCCCCCTCGTTCCCGAACCGCAAGCAGACAATCAAATCCGGTTGGACACGGCGACGCTGAAGCAAATGATCAGTCAGGTGGCTTTTGCGGCTGCCACAGACGACACCCGTCCTATTTTAACGGGCGTCGCCACTCATTTTGAAGGCAACCGCATTACCATGGCGGCCACGGACAGTTTCCGTCTTTCCACGCGCACGGCGGAGTTCCCTGGATTCGTCGCTGAACCGGTGGACATCATTATTCCGGCGCGGGCGCTCAATGAGGTGGCGCGGGTGGCTTCAGATGATGTGGAGACGATTACCCTCTCGATGCCCTCAGGCCGCAACCAGGTAATCTTCAACCTGGGGGACGCTGTAGTGGTATCGCAGCTTATTGACGGCAGCTTCCCTGATTTCTCCAAGTTGATCCCCGATAATTATGTGACGCGCACTGTAATGGGCACAGCGGAGTTCCTGAAAGCGTGCAAAACAGCTAACATTTTTGCGCGCGAGTCCAGCAACACGGCGCGCGTGCAAGTCTCCCCAGGGAATGAGATTATGCCCGGTTACGCCACGATTGCCGCTACCAGCGCCGAAACGGGGGACAACATTGCCCAGGTGGACGCCAGCGTGGATGGGGAAGCTATCGAAATTGCCTTCAATGTCAAATATATGACGGATGTGTTGAACGTGATGGATACGCCGCAGGTGGCGTTGGAAACGCGCACGGCGCGGGAGCCAGGGGTCCTCAAGCCGGTGGGATACGATGGTTTCCGCCATGTGATTATGCCCATGCACTTTGGGCGATAGCCAGCAGCGGCAGAAGGAAACTGCTGATGGACGATTCTTTTAAGCAACAGATTTTGGATGGATGGCAGGTTTATCAAAGCGATCTGGTACGGGCGGTGGCGCCGCTGACTGGCGAGCAGCTTGATTTGCGCCTGGTAGCCGATTTGCGCTCCGCCATGACGCTGGCGGCCCACATCATTGCCGCGCGGGTATGGTGGTTTCGCATGGTGATGAAGGAGGGACCAGAGGACGTTGATCCCATGCTGACCTGGGACGAGGAGGGGGAACCCGTTCGCAGCGCCGCAGAGCTGGTAGATGGCCTGGAAAGAACGTGGGCTATTATTGCATCCGGGTTGCAACGCTGGACTACGGCGGACATGGCGGAGGTATTTTACCGTCCGGGCGGCGACCAAAGTCAATCTTTTACGCGCCAGTGGATTATCTGGCACGTGCTGGAACATGACTTGCACCACGGCGGCGAGCTATCTTTTCTGTTGGGAGCGCATGGCGTGCCGGCAATTAGCCTATGAAGGGTGATGGGTGTCAGCCTCGCCTACGGCGGGTTGACATCCATTTTTATGGGCAATTTTGGGCGCAGACGCGCCCCAAATTGCCCTGCGGCGAGAAATCCCCCAAATTGTACGTTAAGAAAGACATGTCATTTCGAGCCCCTTCGGCAAGTTCAGGGCAGGTTCTTCGGCGAGAAATCTCTCTCAAATGGTGAGATAATAGGGATTCCTCGTTTCACTCGGAATGACAAGTGGTAAGTTAGTGTCCTGGGTTAGGAGGGGACTTCCCCTTAAGGGAGAGCGTGCAGCCAGGTCTCTATATAACTTGCTACCTCTTCCCATCCAGGTTCCATAATCAGGGTGTGACTGCGTCCGAGGAATAGTTTGAAATCGGTGCGGGCGCGGGATTGGGCGTATTTGCGGTAGTTGTTCTGGTTCAGAGCGGCGGGCACAGTTTTATCAGCGCCGCCAGCCGTGAGCAGCAGGGGAGCGCGGTTGTGATTGTGGAAGTTGATGGCTAGCTGGTCGTGAAACATAGCCGTGGCAGCCTGGAAGAAAATGCGCCCCGGCGTGGGCACAACGTGGGCTTGAAAAACGCTGGCTCGTTGGGCGGCGGGGAAGCCATTGGCGAAGAATTCGGAGAAGTGCGACTCAGACGTCGTTAGAATTTTGCGCCAGCCTCGCCAGGTGGTGATCACGGGCAGGCTGCCGCGGATGGCGGCGGGCGTGGGCAAAACGCCTTTGGGTGGGGCGGAGTTCAAAGCCACGCCTGCCTTGCCCAACCCCTGATCCAACAGCATTTGCGTGAACAAGCCGCCAAAGGAGTGGCCGATGAGGATGGGCGGGATAGGGAGTTGGGCGATGATGCCGGCATAATGCGCCACAATCTCCCCCACGCCCAGCGTTGCCAACTCCGGCGCAGGCGCAGCCCGTAATTCGGCGATGGGCCGATCATCGTAGGGCCAGTTGGGCGCCAGGCAGTCAAACCCTCTGGCTTGAAAATATTGACTGAAGTTATCCCAGCAACGCGACGTTACCCAGGCCCCATGAATAAATACAATCGTTTGCCTGTCCATGTTTTCCTCCCTTGAATAGTTAATCCAGATGACTGAGAACAGTATGATAAAGGGTTTCGGCGCGCAGGTCAGCCAGAGAGAAGCAGGGGGCGTCTAGCTTTTCGGCCAGCAGGCGGGCTAACCCTTGATCAAAGGCTTCGTGCTCCATGTTGATGACCACGGAACGCACGCTGAACTCTTTAATCAGATGGGCGATGCGGTGGGCTTCTTCCTGTGGGGGCAGATCGGACATGCTGACGTTGCCTGCGCCATCGGTGAGCAAAATCATCAGGGGCATCACGTCAGGATGCAGCACGGACTCCTGGCGAAAGACGTTGTAAGCCAGCAGCAAGCCCGCGGAGAGGGGGGTTTTGCCGCCAACGGCAATATCCGCCAGCGTTCTTTGCGCCATTTGCACGGAGTTAGTAGGCGGCAGCACCAGCCGGGCGTCATTTTTGTGGAACACAATCAAGCCAACGCGGTCACGGCGAATGTAGGCGTCGGTCAGCAAGGACATAATCGCCCCTTTGGTGGCTTCCATACGTTCCGAAACAGCCATGCTCCAACTGGCGTCCACCACGAACAGAATCAGATTGGCGGAGCGACGCACGCGCACTTTTTCACGCAGGTCGCTTTTCTCCAGGGCCAGCGCCAGGTCGGTGCGGTCGCGGCGGCGTTGGTAGGGCGCAGCGGCGCGCAGCGTGGCGTCAAACGCCAGATCGGTTATTTTCTTGCCTTGTTGGGGGATGCGGGCCTGGATGTAGCGGCCCCGTTTGCGTTTTGTCTTGGTGCGGGAACGTTTGCCCGCTGTCTTGCGGGTGAGGCGATCGAGCTGCGAGTCCAGGCGGCGAGTGGTGAATTCTGGCGCAGAAGGCATCTTTTGCCCGCCTTCCCACCAGTGCCCTTCTTGCGGCGTTTGCGGCACGGTTTGGGGGGCGGCTTCGATCTGACCGATGTCCGCCCCTTCTTGCATTTCAGAATCTAGCGCCTGTTTTTTTTTACCGGGCTGGTTTCTTCTTCGGCGTCAACCTGCTCTTGCATATCCCCCTGGCCCCATTCGCTTTGAGCCTGATCCAGTCGCTGTTCCAGGTCATAAACGGAAACGGCGGCTTCCTGGAAGGGTTGGTTGCGCAGGCGGTGGGGCAACGCCAGTTCGGCTGCCAGCAAAATATCACGGTCGCTGATGTGGTCGCGCCCTTCAAAGGCGGCGTGCGCCTGCGCGCCGCGCAGAATGACGAGATCGGCGCGATGGCCGTCCACTTTCATGGCGGCGGTGAGGCCGGCAATGCCGGCAAGATCGCGCCGCGAATAGCGCACTTTATTGACCAGATCCCGCGCCGTGGCGATTTGGGCTGACAGGCGGCGTTCCGATTCCTGCCACTGGCGGCGAAACGCTTCCGGGTCGCTTTCAAAGGCAATCCGCCGCTCCATAATTTCCATGCGCTGGCGCGGATCGGACAGCCCGGCAATTTGCACGGCAAAAGCAAACCGGTCCAACAACTGTGGGCGTAAATCCCCCTCTTCCGGGTTCATTGTGCCCACCAGAATGAACTTGGCTGGATGGGTAAAGCTGATGCCTTCTCGTTCCACCACGTTGACACCCATGGCGGCAGAGTCCAGCAGCAGGTCAACCACGTGGTCGTCCAACAAGTTCACTTCGTCTACGTAGAGCAAGCCCCGGTTGGCGGAAGCCAGAACGCCTGACTCAAAATGCTTTTCCCCTTTCTGAATGGCTTTTTCAATGTCCAGCGTGCCCACGACGCGGTCTTCGGTGGCGCTGACTGGCAGGTCAACGAAAGGGGTGCGGCGGGTGTTAATGCCCAGGGAGCCGCTGCTGTGGCGGCTGCGACAATCATCGCACCAACTACTGGGCTGCCCAGGGTCGCAGCCAAAACGGCAGTCAGCCACCACCACAATGTCGGGCAGCAGGGCCGCCAGGCCACGCGCCGCTGTAGATTTCGCCGTGCCGCGCTCGCCCCGAATCAGGACGCCGCCGATTTGAGGGTTAACGGCGTTGAGGATGAGGGCGCGCTTCATGCGCTCCTGGTTAACGATGGCCGTAAACGGATAAACAGCGCGATAACTCATAAAAAACATTCTCCAATGATCGGACTCCAACAGATGGGAGCGATTGGATTATACTGCAAGGAGGGATGAGATCAAGCGAGTTGGGGCAGCGCTGCCAGAATTGGCGCTGGCGAGTGCAGCTAAAGAGGGGTACAGAGGATGACGGTGAGGTTGGGCTCAACTAAGCCTGGCTTGCAACAGTTTTCGTCGGCGCGTGTGCGCCAGCCAGAGTACGTCTCCCACCCAGGCTAATCCCATAGGTAGAAAGTCGAGGGGAAAGCGGTTGACTTCGCGTCCATCGGCGGGGTCAATTTGGGCCAGGGCAAAGCGCGGCTGACCCGTTACCCAGTCAAATGATTCCGATACGGGGTCATAACTCATGCGGTCGGGAAAACCCAGCCAGAGATACCCGTCGTAAAAATCCAACCCGCCAGCGGCTACCGGAGCCGGCAGACTGCGCTGCACCTGACCGTTTTGGGGGTCTACAGCCAGGAGCTGCCCTTCTTGTTGGGCTGCGGCCCACAGCAGGCGACCATCCCAGGCTAACCCGGCCAGCCAGCCGTGGCTAATGGGGAAATCTACGTCAATATCGTGCGCCGCCGGGTTGAGGCGGCGTAGCGCGCCGTCGTCGTGGATAGCCTGCCACAAAGCGTGACCGTCCCAGGCGAGGCCGCTGAGGGTGCCTGGGCAAAGGAGTTCATCGGTGGGGGTGAGTTTGCCGGCATCCACTCCCCTGATATCCAACTGGAAAATGCGCGCCGCGCCATAATCAGCGTTCCATAAATGCGCGCCATCCCAGGTCAATCCGGCTGGGGCGCTGCCTGGCGCCGTTAGTTCTCGCACAATCGTCAAAGTGGTCATGATGCAATATCCCGTCCCACAGCCTGGGCTACAGCCCGCATTTCGCGCACCAGTGTCGCAAAAACTTCTGGTTTCAATGATTGCCGCCCATCGGACAAAGCATCTTCGGGGCGGGGGTGGACTTCGATGATCAATCCGTCGGCCCCGGCAGCCACGCTGGCTTTGGCTGCCGCTCCCACATATTCCCACTTGCCTGTGGCATGGCTGGGGTCGGCAATGACTGGCAGGTGAGAAAGATGCTTGATGACGGGGATGGCGTTAATGTCGAATGTGTTGCGCGTATATTTTTCAAAGGTACGAATGCCGCGCTCGCACAGCATAACGCGGGTGTTGCCGTGGCTGAGAATGTACTCGGCGCACATGAGCCACTCTTCCATCAGGCTGCTCATGCCCCGCTTGAGCAGCACTGGATGCTGCGACTCGCCGACAGCGTGCAGCAGGGCGTAGTTTTGCATGTTGCGCGCCCCAATCTGGAGTACGTTGGCATATTCGCACACCAGAGGCACAAGCGACGGTTCCATGACTTCGGTGATGATGGGCAGCCCGGTGATGTCGCGGGCTTCAGCCAGATAGCGTAGACCTGCTTCGCCCAGGCCCTGGAAGTCATAAGGGGAACTGCGCGGTTTGAAGGCGCCGCCGCGCAGCACGTGCGCCCCGGCCTCTTTACAGGCAATGGCTGTTTCGATAATCTGGCTGCGGCTTTCCACGGAGCAGGGCCCAGCCATAATGATCAGATTTTTGTCGCCAACGGTGTGGTCGCCAATGGGGAAAACGGTGTTGTCGGCTTTGAATTCGCGGCTGGCGAGCTTGAACGGTTGGGTGACGGGGACGACGCGCTCCACGCCCGGAATCTGTTCCAGGGATTGGCGATCAATTTTGTGACCGTCCTCAACGATGCCCAGCACGGTGCGTTCTTTGCCTTCGGAGAGGTGGACTTTGCAGCCCAGGTCTTCCACGCGGGCAATCACGGCGGAGATGTCGCGCGTGCCGGCATCTGACTTCATTATCACGAGCATCATAGCACACTCTCCAGGGCCCCCAGGTTTCCCTTGATGGCTGCTTCCAGTTCTTCGGGAGGGATGGGAGGGAGAACTTGCCGATCCGGGCGTAAAGATTGCGCTTCATGTAGATATACGTGGACGATCTCGGATTGCGCTCGCTGCGTATTCCAGTGAATCAGCACACGGATACACCCCGGCAAACCATCGGGCACTTCCATTTCGTGCCCGCACAACAAAGCCACATCATACCACCCTAGCTGCCGCGCTGCCAGCGCGGGATAAGTCGCGTTCAGGTCTCTGGTCGTCGTGAAATAGACGCTGGCTACGTCCTCCGACTGGATGCCGTTGGCGCGAATCATCACGTACAGCAGTTCGCGGGTGGCGGCCAGGATGGCTTC
>CAYQYJ010000123.1:0-9074 GCA_964421605.1 uncultured Ardenticatenaceae bacterium
CCAGGTTATTTACGGGCAGTGAATAAGGTCTGGATGGGCTATCCGTGTGACCGGGCAAGGCGGTAGTGCATCAGGAGCATTTGCGCCTGTTCGATTAGCTCTTGCCGCAGTTCCGCCGGCTCCACCACTGTCACTGTCGCCCCCAACCCCAATAGAGCGCGGCGCGCCTCGTCCGCGCCGCCAAAGGTAAGTTTTAGCGTCAGGTAGCCCTGCTCGTCTGGCTCGCCTGCCGCCGCCAACGTTTGATGGATGCCTTCGCCAAAGACAGGTATCAATTCGTTTGCCTGGTTCCAATGCACCCGCAGCGTCACGGGAAATCCAGACTGGCTGGCTTCAAAGCGGGCGCACCAATCCTGCCAGAACGCCGCCAGATCAAATTGCGCCGGTCGCACAAACGCATGATCGGTCAGGATTGCCTCTTGAATGCGCGAGACGCGATACACCTGTACCGACCGCATGGTCTCTCCGACGACGTACCAGATGCTCGTTTTGGCGACCAGGCCATAAGGGGACAACAGCCGCTTGACCCAATTGCCATCGGCGCGGCGGTAGAGGAGGCGCAGTTTTTGTTGCTGCCATAGAGCTGCCTGCACTACCGCCAGGTGTGGCGCGGGTTCCATGGGTTGAAACCAGGGGGCAGGGTCCAGATGGATACGGCGACGCGCTTCGTCCGCCTGGTCTTGCTGGCGCGCTGGCAGCGCCGCAGTCAATTTCAACACGGCTTGCTGTAACGTCTGGTTGGCGCCCAAATCTTGGGCGGGGTTGGGCAAAATAGCCGTAAACAGCGCCGTTACTTCTGCCTCCGTCAGTCCTGTTAAGCTGGTGCGATAGTTGTCCAGCAAGGCGCAGCCGCCGTGGGGCCCGCGTTCCGCATAGACGGGAATGCCAGCCAGGCTGAGGGCATCCAGGTCGCGGTAAATGGTCCGCTCCGATACCTCCAGTTCGTCCGCCAACTGCTGCGCCGTCATTCGCCCGCGGGTCTGCAACAGCAGCATCAAGGATAGTAATCTATCAGCGCGCATAGAAATCTCGTGAAAAAGGGTAGCGTTGTGGTTTAATGCCGGCAAAATAAAGCGCTGCCATTATAATGATCTTGACGCTGGATGTCAGGATTGGCCTGTAAGCTACTGTATGGAGATGCGATGCACCCAACGGTCATTCTGGCGTTTTGCCAATAGAGCAAATGTGCTAAAATTGTGGGGTTATACCCCAATTCGGCGCGACTACCTGAAAGAACCGTGCTGCGCCAGAAAACTGTTTCAGGTAGATCGTAGCGGTTTATTTCTCTCTGGAGACACGTCCCTTGAAAAGCAAACGTGAGTTTCGCATTGAAAACGAATACCGTTACAACCAGTCCGACCCGGTGCGTTGGATTTTATCCCACCTGGGTCGCTACAAATTGTTCCTATTCAGCTTCATTCTGACCATAACTTTCGCCAACTTTATGAATGCGTCCATTCGCGTGCAAGTTGGCAATGCTTTCAATGTGGCGCTGGCTGACGATGGCAGCATGGCGCAGTTGCTGCGCGTGGTAGGGCTGCTGCTGCTGATCGTCATCGGGCGCGGCGTTAGCGATTTGATAGGCAGTTGGTGCAGCGAAGTGCTGGGGAACCGGCTGGAACGGGACACACGCGACGAGTTGTATCTGAGTTTGCTGGGCAAGAGCCAGACGTTCCACAACCGGCAGCGGGTGGGCGACGTGATGGCGCGGGCCACCGACGACGTGCGCCAGCTTAACGCCATGATTACGCCGGGCATCTACCTCATTTTTGACTCCACGATGGGCTTGGTGATGCCTCTGGCCTTTATTGCGGCGCTGCGATTGGAACTGCTGCTGGTTCCCGCGCTGTATGCGGTGGTTTTCTACGCGGCGTTAAAACGGTATATGGATCAGTTGAATCCGGTGGCGGGGCAAATGCGTTACCGTTATGGAGTAATGAATGCGGGGCTGGCGGAGGCGATTGCCGGCATTGAAGTTGTCAAATCCACCGCCCAGGAAAAACAAGAGATGCAGAAGTTCACGCAAAATGCCGGCGCTTTTCGGGACGCCTTCGTCAAAGAGGGACAGATTCAAGCCCGCTATCTGCCGCCCTTGCTGCTTGGTTTTGCCCTCTCCGCCGCCCTGGTGCATGGCCTGGTGCTGCTGTCGCGCGGACTGATCAACGTCGGTCAGTTAGTCACCTTTATTGGCCTCATGTTTGCCCTGCGCTTCCCCACCTTCATCTCCATCTTCACCTTCTCCCTGGTGCAGTTAGGATTGGCTGGGGCAGAGCGTATCCTATCCTTGATCAAGCAAGAGACAGAACTGGACGAGAACGAAGCGGGCCATAAGGAACCAATGCAGGGAGAGTTAGTCTTTAGCGACGTCTCCTTCGGCTATGGTAACAAACTCGCGCTGCAGAATGTCTCGTTCCGCGCTGCGCCGGGCCAGACCATTGCCATTGTCGGTCAGACCGGCTCAGGCAAGAGCACGCTGACCAAACTGGTCAACCGCACCTATGACGTCACCAGCGGACGCATCACTATTGACGGCGTAGATGTGCGTGACTGGAATCTGGATGCCCTACGTTCACAAATTTCAACCATCGAGCAAGACATTTTTCTCTTTTCCCGTTCTATCGCCGAGAACATCGGCTTTGGCCTCGGGCCCCGCGCCAATCAGGACACCATCGAAACGGCAGCGCGGGAAGCGCAGGCGCATGAGTTCATCATGGGCTTCCAGGATGGCTACGACACCATCATTGGCGAGCGCGGCGTCACGCTGTCCGGTGGGCAGCGGCAGCGGCTGGCTATTGCCCGCGCTCTACTCACCGATCCGCGCATCCTCATTCTGGACGACGCTACCAGCGCCATTGACAGCGCCACGGAAGACAAGATTCAGACGGCTATTAACCGCGTGCTGCGCGGACGGACCACCTTGCTGATCACGCATCGCCTCTCCCAAATCCGCCGCGCCGACCAGGTGTTGGTGCTGGAACAGGGGCGCGTGGCGGCGCAGGGAACGCACACCGAACTGCTGCGCACCTCAGAACTGTACCGCCGTATCTTCTTGCGCTACGAAGGCAAACACCGCGCCGCGTCGCCGCTGGAAAAACGGTCATGACTGTTAGCCTACGCCAACATCCTGACTTCAGGCGGCTGTGGGTGGGGCAGACGATTTCTGTTTTCGGCTCGCTGTTGGGCGCGTTGGGGCTGCTGGCTATCCTGGATCTGCAAGCCACGCCAGCGCAAATGGGGCTGCTGGCAGCGGCGGAATCGGCGCCGGTGTTGTTGTTGGGGTTGTTTGCCGGCATTTCCATAGACCGGATGCCCCGCCGCCCCGTCTTGATTGTGGCTGACCTGACCCGCTGCGGCCTCTTGCTGCTGGCGCCGCTCCTGGCCTGGCTCGACCTGCTGCGCATGACCCACCTCTACCTGATAGCCTTTGCCGTTGGCGCGCTCACCCTCCTCTTCAACGTGGCTTATCACGCCTATTTGCCCTCGCTCGTCAGCCGTGACCGCCTGGTAGAAGCCAATAGCAAACTGGCCGCCAGCAGTTCCGTCGCCGAAATGGGCGCGCCCGCTCTGGGCGGATTCCTGGTACAGCTTCTCTCTGCCCCCATAACTATGCTGCTGGATGCGCTCACCTTCCTTATCTCTGGCCTGTTCATCAGCCGCATTGGCGCCAGGGAAGCGCCGCCAGCGCCAGTCGCCGCCGCCGCCAATGGCTGGCGCGCCGTGTGGCAGGATATACGCGCTGGCTGGCAGCAGTTGTGGGGGCATCCTGTTTTACGCCCCGTCACCATCAGCTTTGCCATCCGTAGTTTCTTCGGCAGCTTTTTTGGTCCGCTCTATGCCTTGTTTGTGCTGCGGGAATTAGGCATGACGCCGGTCACGCTGGGGCTGCTGGTGGGCAGCGGCGGCGTGGGCGCGTTTGGCGGGGCGCTGCTGGCGGGACGATTGTCGCGGCGGTGGGGCGTTGCGCCCACGTTAGCCTGGTCGCTGCTGCTGAGTAACTTGATAGGGCTGCTGCTTTTGCTGGCGCGCGGCCCAGGAACCGCCGCTTTTTTGCTCTTGTTGGCTATGCAGCTAGTCGGCGACTTCTGGTTATCTATTTACTTCATCAGCGAAGTCAGCCTGCGCCAGACGGTGACGCCCAACCCGTTGTTGGGGCGCGTCAGCGCCACTTTTCAATTCCTGGTGGGCGCGACGACGGCGTTGGGGTTGCTGATTGGCGGTTTCCTGGGGAACAGCCTGGGCGTCCGCCCCGCGTTGACCATTGCGATTGGCGGCGGTTTGCTCTCCGGCGGCTGGTTAATGCTCGCCAACCGCAAAATGACAATCATGGTGGATGAAAACCTGTAGCGCAAACTTACAGTTTGCGCGGCTCGTTGTAGCCCGATTTTCCAAAATCGGGCAGGCGATTTTGGAAAATCGCCCTACTATTTACGGAGGAGTTGATCTATGGGCTTTATCATGGACGGCCTGGACGCCGAAGGGTATGACCGCTCGTACAACGACCGCGATTTGCTGCGGCGCATTGTCACCTACTTTCGCCCCCACCGCCGCGTTATGTTGGGCGTGGCTGGCGTCATCTTCCTGAACGCCATTATGACCACCGCTCTGCCCATCCTGATTGGGCGCATGATTGACACATTGGGGGTTACCGCCGAGCTGGGCAGCGCTGGCTGGCTGTTGCTGGCTTTCCTGGTTTTCGGCGCGCTGTCGTGGACGTTTAACTACGTCCGCCAATGGCATACCTCCCGCGTCGTGGGCAGCATTGTGCTCAAGCTGCGCCAGGATGCTTTTGCCGCGGTGATGGCACGGGATATGTCGTTTTACGATGAGTTCGCCTCCGGCAAGATTGTCAGCCGCGTCACGTCGGACACCCAATCATTTGCCTCCGTGGTGACGTTGACGCTGAATCTGATCAGCGAGTTGTTGATTGTGGTCATTGTCGTGGGGGTGCTGCTGTCCATTAACGTGCGCCTGACGGTGATGACGCTGGCGATTGCGCCATTGGTGATCATCGCCGCGCTCAGTTTCCGCCACATTGCCCGGCAGACGACGCTGCGGGCGCAGCGGGCGCTGGCAAACGTGAACAGCAACGTGCAGGAAACGGTGACGGGCATTGCTGTGGCTAAGAACTTCCGCCAGGAGCAAAACATTTACAATGCCTTCGCCCAGGTTAACGAGCAGTCTTATGGGGTATCGTTGCGGCAGGGGATGACGTTTTCGGCTATTTTTCCGGTGTTGGTGTTAATTGCCGGCATTGGCACCACCATCATCGTCTACCTCGGTGGGCAAAGCGTCTTCGCCGGGGAGGTTTCTACTGGCGAATGGTTCCTCTTCGTGGAAGCCGTCAACCTGTTCTGGTTTCCGCTCACCAGCATTGCCTCTTTCTGGAGCCAGTTTCAGCTAGGCTTATCCGCCAGCGAACGCGTCTTTGCCCTGATTGACGCCGAGCCGCGCGTGGTGCAAATTGACAACCAGCCCGTGCCGCCGCTGCGGGGGGAAATCTCCTTCCGCCACGTAGATTTTCGTTATACGGCGCAGGAAAAGGTGCTGTCTGGCTTCAGCCTGACCATTGCCGCCGCGGAAACGGTGGCCCTGGTGGGGCACACAGGGGCAGGTAAGTCCAGTCTGGGTAAGCTGGTAGCCCGTTTCTACGAGTTTCAGGGGGGGCAACTGTTCATTGATGGACGGGACATCCGTACCTTTGATTTGCAGGAGTACCGCCGCCAGTTGGGGGTTGTGCCGCAGACGCCATTTTTATTTGCCGGCACCGTGCGGGACAATATCCGGTATGGCCGCCCCGACGCCAGCGAAGCGGAGGTGTTGGCAGTGGCGCAGCAAATTGGCTGGGGGGATTGGCTGCGGGCGCTGCCGCAAGGATTGGAGACGGAAGTGGGCGAGGAAGGGCGGTCGCTTTCCATGGGGCAGCGGCAGTTGGTGGCGTTGGCGCGAGTGATGCTGCAAGACCCGGCTATCATTATCCTGGACGAAGCCACCGCCAGCGTGGACCCTCTGGCAGAAGCCCAAATCCAGGAGAGTCTGGAGGTGATCCTGCGCCAGCGCACCGCCATTATCATCGCTCACCGCCTGTCCACCATTCAAAACGCCGACCGTATCATTGTGCTGCGCCAGGGGGAGATTATTGAAGAAGGGACGCACGACCAGTTGATTCGCCAGGGCGGGCATTACGCCGAACTCTACGACACCTACTTCCGCCACCAGTCACCCGATTATGAAGCGCCGGCTTACTTCTCTATGAACTAAAAAGCGGCGGCGCAACACAGCCCGCCCTGAGCTTGTCCAAAGGATGGCTGAAAATTTGTAGCGCAAACTGTTAGTTTGCGGGGCTTGTTGCGGGCGATTTTGGAAAATCGCCCTACTATTGCCAGGCAAATGAAAAGCGCCTGCCAGATTTTTTATCTGGCAGGCGCTTGCCTGTTTAGTGGGTCGTCAGCCTACCTGTACGCGGGGCGCTCTTTAAGGCACGGGGGCGCAGCTTTGCGCCACGATGCCAGGCAGCGCCGGGTCATAGAGGAAAGAGCAAATTGAGGCGATAGGGGGATTGGTGGGCACGTATGGGGTGTTGAACGTGTTGTTGTAGCAGCCGGGCAATCCCGTCTGCAACACGGTACTGCTGCTGCCATTGGCAAAGTAGAAACGCACCAACCAATACTTGTTCGTGTCGCCTGTGGACACGCTCAAGGAGAGGGCAGGGTTGAGGGAGACGTTGGTACTCACCGGAGCGCAACCCACGTCGCCATATAGTTGGAACATCTGGTCGCCTACAGCCGTATGGAAGCTGAAGGTGGGACCAGAGAACTGCGCCATGTGCCCATCATCGGGCGTCTGGACGGAGTACTGCCCCAATTCAAAGCTGTTGCCCGACAGACCTATCCAGTAGGTGCTGTTGGCAAATGCCTCAAAGCCGCCAGGCAAGTCGGCAGTGACCGCGTAGCCGCCCGTTATGGGGTCAGAGACCCAGGCGGTGGGGGTCACGTCGGCATCATAGAGCAAAGTGTCGCTGGGGTTGCCCGCGTGATCATCGTTACGCACCTTCACATGTAAAGTCCGGCCCTGTTGGGGCGAAATACAGGTGTAAATGACGATACTGGTGATGGTGGTGTTGGCGTCAAAGGTAACATCCTCAGCAAAGTTCTGGCTGGCGGTGTAGTTTGACCAGCAACCAGCCTGACTGCCCGTCGTGGGACCATAGTCCCAAATGAGGGCGTTTGTGGGCATAGCGCCAAATTCAGCAGCCGATTCTTTGACGGCGCTGGACTCTGCCGCCGCGGTGGAGACATCGGCGCGGGCCTGCTGCGCGGCAAAGGCTGCAAGGGCCAATACCAAGACAAGCAGGACAAGTAGTGACACACGCTTGCTAAACATAGCTAATCGTCATCTCCTTCTCGTGTTCTGTCAAGCGTATTGTGAAAGTAAGCCGTAGGTCAATTCGCTGAGTTGACCGGACAAGACAGCGTCTTGTCCTACAGGGCGCTTCCATCGTCTTATGCTTGATGTAACACAAGGCGTAGAAACAAAGAAGTATCAGATAGAGAATGCGCCTGCCAAAGGAACGACCTTCGGCAGGCGCATTTTTAACAATTCGGCACAAGTTGGCCTATCAGGTCACTTGTCAACTGTTACGCAGCGGATCATCGCTGTGGTGACAAGCCAGACAAACAACCGTCAACGGCACCTTCATTCATTACGGTACTGCGGCACAATCCTGGGCGACTACGCCAGGAATGGCGGGATCATAAACGAAAGAACAGATCGAGGTCACAGGCGGGTTGGTGGGCACGAATTGGGTGTTGAAGGTCTGGTTGAAGCAAGCGGGCAAGCCAGTCTGCACGATGGTGTTGCTGGTGCCATTGGCGAAGTAGAGGCGGACCAGCCAAACCTTGTTGGTGTTGCCCACGGAAACGCTCAAAGAAACCGCCGGGTTCAGGGAAACGTCCGTGCTGAGCGGGGCGCAGCCGCCGCCGCCGCCGTACAGTTGGAACATCTGGTCGCCGACGCCGGTCATGCCGCCATAGGTGGGGCCAGAGAATTGAGCCATTTGACCATTGTCAGGCGTCTGTACGGAGTATTGACCAAGTTCAAAGCCGTTGCCAGACAAACCAATCCAGTAAGTGGTATTAGCGGCAGCGGAGAATGGCGTGGGCAGGTCGGCGGTGACCGCATAGCCGCCCGTCACGGGATCGGCCACCCAGGAAACGGGCGTTACATCGGCGTCATACAGGGGGGTGTTGCTAGGCACGCCGCCCGCGTCGTTGCGCACCTTGATGTGCACGGTTTGCCCCTGCTGTGGGGAAATACAGGTGAAGATGACAATGGTGTCAACGCTGGTTGCGGTGGCGAAGTTGACGTCTTCGGCAAAGTTTTGACCCGCGGTGAAGTTCGACCAGCAGCCCGCCTGGCTGCCGGTGGTCGGGCCGTAATCCCAGATGAGGCCGCCCACCGGGGCAGCGCCATAGGGTTCAGCCTGAGCCCCTTTCAGGGCATCGGCAGAGACAGCCGCCGTGGCAGCATTGGCACGTACGCGCTGGGCAGCCAATCCGGCCACAGCCAGCATCAGCACAACTAACAGGAAAATTGACACACGCTTACTCAACATGATACTTGGGTTCTCCTTTCTATGGGCTACAAACAGTTTGGGGACTTTCTGTTGGAGCGTCTGCCAGGCACATAGGGTCTGGCAGACGCTTTCAGATTTGAATCACTTACTGACATTTGCGGCAATCAATCACAGTGGACGACTGTCATGATGCCTGCGTCAGATGAACATTACGAACTTACGGCACAGCCACGCAGTCCTGAGCCACAACACCAGGAACGGCTGGATCGTAGACGAAGGAGCAGATGGAGGTGATGGGCGGATTGGTGGGTACGTACTGCGTGTTGAAGGTCTGGTTGAAGCAGGCGGGCAGACCTGTCTGCAATACTGTCTGGCTCGTGCCATTGGCAAAGTAGAAACGTACCAACCAATATTTGTTGGTATTACCCGTGGAAACGCTCAAGGAGAGAGCGGGGTTGAGGGAGGCATCGGTACTGGTCGGAGCGCAGCCGCCGCCGCCATA
>CAYQYJ010000124.1:0-6302 GCA_964421605.1 uncultured Ardenticatenaceae bacterium
TATTTTTGGCGCGCCAGCGCCAAAAATACCCCCTTAATAAAGGGGCATCCCCGCCGCAGGCGGGGATGCCCCCTCCTCTCTAGTCAAGTGCAGAGCAAGAAGCGCCCTAATTTTTTAACCCCATACAAATACAGACTATCATCTGATTATCACCCCGTGAACGGATAGATGTCATCAATTTACCGTGACGCTTATCACGGCTCAAAAACCAATACACTAATTTCGCGCCAGAATTGACGTTATGCGTTATTATTAACGGTCTGGCTTATGCACAGCCATGCAAGATGTTTCACAATTGACCGGCGCGCTCGTGCCTTTGACCACAAAAGACAATGCCTGGCGCATAGCGACTGTTGTCCCCCAATAGCGCCGTGCCTGCCAGACTGATTTGCCGGCCATTGGGATCCATCCCGAACAAAAAGGTAACGCCACCGCAAACCCTGGTGACGCGAAAAAAGCGGCAAGGGGTAATTCTGGGTGCGTATGCGCCCCCAATTACCCAGAAAAGCAGGCGTCACGGGGCTGGCGCCCGCCAGGGTTAAGCGGTGCGCTGCCGACAACCTGATAACATAAAAGTTGGAGGTTTTATGCAAGGTCTAACCACGTTTGAGACCGCCGCTGTGTGGGCGGTGCTCGTCATATCCATTCTCGGTATCGCTTATGCCTTTTGGCTGCGCCAGCGCATCCTGCGCCAGGACAAAGGCACAGCCAAAATGCAAGAAGTCTGGGGCTTTATCAAAGCAGGCGCCAATGCCTACCTCAGCCAACAGTTCCGCACCATCTTGATTTTAATCGTCGTCCTCACGGTGCTGCTGGCCCTTAGCGTCTTGATTATCCCTCCCACCCAGGAAGCCGTTGAACGCTTTGGCGGCGAACAGGCCGCCGTTATCTGGGTCGCTGTGGGGCGCGCCATCGCCTTCCTCATGGGTTCCATCTTTTCCTATACCGTTGGCTATGTCGGCATGAACGTAGCCGTCGAAGGCAACGTGCGCGTGGCTGCCGCTGCCCGCACCGGCTACAACCCCGCTATGCGTACTGCGTACCAATCGGGCACCGTCACGGGTATGTTGACTGTCGGCCTCGGTTTGCTAGGGGGCACGATCATCTTCATGGTCTATGGCATTTCCGCCCCGGATGCCTTGCTGGGTTTTGGCTTTGGTGGCTCGTTGATTGCCCTTTTCATGCGTGTCGGCGGCGGCATCTATACCAAAGCGGCTGACGTCGGCGCGGACCTGGTGGGCAAAGTGGAAGCCGGCATTCCCGAAGATGACCCCCGCAACGCTGCCGTTATTGCCGACCTGGTGGGCGATAACGTGGGCGACTGCGCGGGTATGGCTGCCGACGTTTTCGAGAGCTTTGAAGTCACCATTGTCTCTGCCCTGATTTTAGGCCTGGTGCTGGGCGATGTCTCCAAAGGCATCATAGGCGATGGTCAATACGACTTGCGTTTTGTCATCTTCCCCTTGATTCTGCGCGCCATTGGCGTCGTAGCTTCCCTCATTGGCAACACGGTAGTCCGTACCGATGAAACCAAGCGGAACGCCATGGCCGCTATGAATCGCGGCTTTTACCTGGCTGCTGCCGTAGGCGTGATCGGCTTTGCCCTGACCACTGTTTTCTACATGACCGATCCCGCCACGGGCGCGGTGGATTGGCGGCCATTTTTAGCCACGGTTGCCGGCATTATCCTGGCCATCGCTCTCGACAAACTAACCGAATACTTCACGTCCACCCACTATAAACCTGTCCAGGAAGTCAGCCGCTCCTCCCAAAGCGGCTCCGCCACCACCATCCTCTCCGGTCTGGCTCTAGGGATGGAATCCAGCGTTTGGGCCGTCGTCGTCATTGCCCTCTCTATCTTTAGCTCCGTGCTGATCTACAGTGGTGAACCCGCCGCCACCCAATTCACAGCCATCCTCTATGGCGTTGCCCTCACCGGTATTGGCATGTTGACCCTGACCGGCAACACCATCTCCATGGACAGTTTTGGCCCCATCTCCGACAACGCTAACGGCATTGGCGAAATGGCTGGCCTGGAAAAGAAAGCCCGCCTGGTCATGGATGACCTGGACGCCGTGGGCAACACCACCAAAGCCGTCACCAAAGGCATCGCCATTGGCTCCGCCGTGATTGCCGCCGTCGCCCTTTTCGGCTCCTACCTTACCGACGTCGGCAAGGTGCAAGCGGCGCAAGGTCTGCCCATCTTAGAAGGCATTAACGTGGCTGCCCCCTCTGTCTTTATTGGCTTGCTCATCGGTGGGGCGCTCCCCTTCCTCTTTTCCTCCCTCACCATTCGCGCCGTGGCCCGCGCTGCCGCCCAAATCGTGGGCGAAGTGCGCCGCCAGTTCCGCATCCCTGGCTTGATGGAAGGCAAAGTACAGCCCGATTATGCCCGCGCCGTCTCCATTTCCACCACCGCTGCCCAGAAAGAACTGGTCAGCCTGGGTCTCATTGCCGTCATTGTGCCCTTGCTGGTTGGCTTTGGTCTGGGCGTGGAAGCGCTGGGCGGTTTCCTTGCCGGCATCATCCTCTCCGGTCAGTTGATGGCTGTCTTCCAGGCTAACGCTGGCGGCGCCTGGGACAACGCCAAGAAATACATCGAAGAAGGCAACCTGGGCGGCAAGAACTCCGAATCGCACAAAGCCGCCGTCGTCGGCGACACCGTGGGCGATCCGCTGAAGGACACGTCCGGCCCCGCCTTGAACCCCCTGATCAAGGTTATCAACCTGGTCTCCCTGATCATTGCCCCCATCGTCGTCGCCGTGCGCCTTCCTGGTGAGCCAATTGGTCTGGGTCTGGCCCTGGCCCTGGTTGCCTTGCTGGCTACCGTAGGCTGGGCCATCTGGAAGAGCAAAACCGAAGCCGCTTCCCTCATGGCCCCCGTCCCCGCCGCCGCTGCTCCCGCCGCCGCCGCCAAACCGCCGGCAGGCGTCATGAAGCAGTCGCAGCCCAAACCCGGCAAGAACGGCGCCAAAAAGACCTCCAAACAGCGCGCTGCCTCCCAGCGACGCAAATAGCCCTCCTCTTCCCACCAGTTTCCGCCGCAATCCCTGAATTGCGGCTAAAAGAAGGTCTCAGCCCTGCCCCATGCAGGGCTGAGACCTTCTGGCGATCCTCTGCCACACTCGATAGGTGCGGAATTCGCACCCACTCCCGATGTGTTGCCGCTTGCCCCGGCACGCTGTTCAGCCCCGGCGTGTTATAATGGGCGCATGTTTGCCACGCTATTGCAGTCAAAACTACATAAGCCTGTCGTGCAAAACAGGTTGATTTCACGACCCCATCTGCTGGCCCGGCTGAACGTAGGCTTGAACCGTCCCCTTACCCTCGTATGCGCCCCGGCCGGCTACGGCAAAACAACGCTAGTCGCTGAGTGGGGTGCGCAGTTGGCGCGCTCACAGCGATCATTGTGCTGGGTCTCCCTTGATGAATATGATAATGACCCGGTCCAATTTTTCACCTATCTTATTGCCGCCCTGCAGCAGGTAAATCCAGCCTTAGGCGACATCGCTCTGGAACAACTGCGTACCGCGCCAGACAACACCTCCCACACGGCCCTCATTACGCTGGTTAACGATTTAGCAGCTAGCAGCCAGGAAGTTATCCTGGCGCTGGATGATTATCATGTGATCACAAACGCGGCAATTCACAAAAACATCGCTTTTCTCATACATCATGCGCCGCCTCCATTTCATTTGGTACTCATTACCCGGGCTGATCCGCCCGTTTCGCTCGCCCGGCTGCGGGCGCGCCAGCAAATGACGGAAATTCGCCAACACGATCTACGTTTTGCCGTAGACGAAGCGCATGATTTATTCTCCCACCTGCAATTACAGAATTTGTCAGAGTTGGCTGTCGCTGCACTCACCAAACGAACTGAAGGCTGGGTTGCCGGGCTGCAAATGGCGGCGTTGTCCTTGCAGGGCCGGTCTGAACTGGATGGTTTTATAGCTGATTTTGCCGGGTCACATCGCTATATTTTCGATTATCTGGTGGAAGAAGTGCTGTCTCAACGACCACCGGGCACAAGAGACTTCTTGCTGCAAACGGCTGTGCTCAACCGTATGTCCGCCTCGCTCTGTGATGCTGTGCGCCAGAGTGATGGATCTCAAGCCATCCTGGAGCAGCTTGAGGCAACGAATCTCTTTGTCATCCCTCTGGACAACAGCCGCCGCTGGTATCGGTATCACCACTTGTTTGCCGACTTGCTGCGCCAGCATTTGCAGCGGGAGCGCCCCCAGCAAGAATCCGTGCTGCACGATCGCGCCAGTCGCTGGTTTGAGCAGGTCAATCTGTGGGACGAAGCGGTGCATCATGCTCTGGCTGCTAATAACTTCGACCGCGCCGCCCATCTTGTAGCCGACTACAGTGAAACGCTGCTGATGCACGGTGAAGTGAGCGCCGCGTTATCTTTAATCAACCGTCTGCCGCAGGCGTGGCGGCGGCGCCAGCCTAAACTAATCCTCAATCACGCCTGGGCGTTGCTGTTTCGCAGCGATGTTCACGAGGTGGAAGCTGCGCTGGCGCATCTGCCGCCAGAAGTGGCTGTCACGCTGCCGTTTGCCTCTTACGTGCAGGTATTGCGCAGTACGATGGCTATGCGGCAGGGCCATGTCGCGCAGGCAATTGCGCTATCTGAACAGGCGGAGGCGCAGTTAAGCCAGCTAGACCCACAACCAGCGGTTCTCAGTGCGCGAGTTGTAGCGAATGTGAATCTGATCAATGGGTATTGGCTGCAAGGCAAATTGTCGCGTGTGCATGAGGTATATGAAACGGCTCTTGCCCTCAACCAAAACGCGGGTAATTTGCTGGCCCAATTGCAGGCCATGCGTGTTTGGGGCACCCTGCTGATAGAGCAGGGTCAGCTTTACCAGGCAGAAGCCATATTCCAGCAAGGCTTACATCTGGCGAAAAACTGGGTCTCGCCGTTTGATCATCTGGAAAGGCATCTGGCTGCCAGCGCCCCGCTGCATATCTCTTTGGGAAAACTCTATTATGAGTGGAATCTGCTCCCAAAAGCGGAGACGCATCTGACAGCAGCTGCAGAGCTATTTGTCGTCAGCGGTCAGGTAAACATGAGCGAAGGAGTGGTTGCTCTGGCGCAGTTGCGGCTGGCGCAGGGGCGCCACAGCGCGGCGCAGCAGCTTCTCGCCGAATTGGAAACAGTGCGAAAAACGCCTGGCAGCCAATTTGCGCGGCTGCGGCTGGCCATTGCCAGCGCCGTTATCCAATGCGCCTTGTATGCCCGGCTGCCTTCTCCCATCTTGCAGGCGGCGCTAGGGCAATTGCTCCCCCAGTTGCAGACAGAGCAGGCCGATGTCGTGTTGGCGCGGGCGCGCGTGCTGCTGGTTTTGAACCAGCGAGAGGAAGCGCAGCGCTTGCTGGAAACGCTGGCTTCGCGCATGGCAGAGAGCAGCCTGGAGGGAACATTTTTACAAACTGCCATTTTGCTGATTCAACTTCATTATCAATCAGGGGAGACGAAGGCCGCCCTGGCCTGGCTGGCGCGCGCTTTACCTATAGCCGCTAAGGGGGGGTATGTGCGTCTCTTTCTGGACGCGGGGGAGTGGGGGGCCAGGCTGCTGCAAATGACCGGGCAGCCAGAGATTCATGCAGATCACGCCGCCAGACTGCTGTCACAGATGAACCCACCGCCCCCTGCTTCACAGGCTGCCCGCACAATGAAACAGCCTGCTGCGCATCCGGTGTTAGATTTGCTCAGCCCACGTGAAACAGAAGTGCTGCGCCTGATCGCCCAGGGGTTAACCAATAAGGAAATTGCCGCCCAGTTGGTGATCACGCCCAGTACTGCCAAGCGACACACCATCAACATCTATAACAAGCTGGATGTAAACAACCGGACGGAAGCCACTGCCCGCGCCTATGAGGCAGGCTTGATGGCTGATCTGTAGCCCGGCAAACCGCGTTCAAAAACCCAATTTTCCTGGATATTCCCCCAATCTACACCCCGTTTTACACCCCCGCTACACCATTTGGGTGATGCGGCTGTGCCCTGTCTCCTGTTACACTAAAATCATTGCACAAGTATAGCCCAAAGTGAGGTGATGCTGATGACAGAACGGTACAGGATTGAATTGCAGGGCACATTGGATGATGATTGGTCGTCCTGGTTGGGCAATCTGGAACTCTCACACTCTCCCACCGGACAGACCATCCTTATGGGGGATGTGGTAGACCAGGCTGCGCTGCATGGCTTGCTGGTCCGCATCCGCGACCTGGGTGTGCCGATTCTGCTGGTTTCCCGATTACAGCCTGCTTCAGGCGTCTAGGCGAAATCTGCC
>CAYQYJ010000124.1:6402-9050 GCA_964421605.1 uncultured Ardenticatenaceae bacterium
CGCGCCGCCTGCCGGCATCGCCACCGTCATCACCCTGAGCCTGATGCACGTCATCGCTTACGCCATCACCGTTCCTTTATTTACTCGCCTGGCCCTGGACTAAATCGAGAACTCTCCTGGAGATAAATCTCTCTGGGAGATTTCAATTCTATCAGAATTATCCAGCCATGAGGCTGGAAAGGTGGATAACAATGAGTACACTCGGATGGGTTCATATAACTTTCGGCATAGTCGCGTTGGCTGCAGGAGCCGCCGTCGTTCTGACACGCAAGGGCACTCGCTGGCACCGCACCCTGGGGCACGTTTACCTGACTAATATGCTCGCCCTCAACATAACGGCGCTTTTCATCTATAACCTGTATGGTTCCTTTGGCCCCTTCCACTGGATGGCCCTGGCCAGCCTGTTGACGCTCATTGTCGGCATGGTTCCCGTTTTCACGCGGCGGCCCAAGGGACGCTGGCTGGACCAGCACGCGGCGTTCATCAGCGGTTCTTTTGTAGGACTGGTTGCGGCGACTGCCGCCGAGATCACAAGCCGTCTTCCAGGGACTGAAGCCAACTTTGGCCTGGTTGTGGGAGTGACTACAGCATTAGTGATTGGCGTGGGCGTCGTTTTGATTCATCGGAATCTGCCCCAAGCCATCCACCGCGCGCCTGATTCGTTTCGTTTAGATTCGGCCAGAAAAACCGCACGGTAGCCGACCCTGATAACTGACCGCAGCAGTCCTCCCGTGCACGGGCGCACCACAGCCTGTGCTAACCTTGCCGAAGCAAGGAATGAAAATTTTAGCCACGAATTACACGAATTTTTTCTCAGCGTCCTCCGCGTCTCCGCGTGAGGCTATCTTCTGACCACTCGCCACTGGTCACTATTTTCGGAGGAGAAATCAGTGAACGTTTCGCCGAGAAGTCTCAATAAGAACCTGCCGGCATCTCCATCCTATCGTCTGGACTGGCCCATTGTGCTCTTTTTTGTGCTGGCCTATGGCATTGCCTGGGGAGTGTTTGGGCTGCTTGGCCTGATTGCGCGGAATGCCGGCATCAACAACGCCCAAACGCTGCTGGCTATGGCTGAAGCGTATCAATTCGAGGGCGTTACGCTTGGCGTCCCTGAATGGCTGATCTATTTCCTGACGCGGCTGGCAGATTTTGCCTTTTCCATAGCTGGCGTTTTCATGATTGCCATGACGGCTGGGCGCGCTGGTCTGCGCCAGTTGTGGCAGCGGCTAACCCGCTGGCGTATTTCCTGGGTCTGGTATGCCGCCGGATTGTTGCCAATCGTGCTGTATATAGCCTCAGCGGCAGTTGCCGGGCCAGAAATGGCCATAGACCTATCTACCAATACGCTGACCACTATGCTCTTCAGCCTCCATGCCGGGTTCTTTGTTTCCCTATTCCTGCGCGGCGCAATGGGTGAAGAGTTGGGACTGCGCGGCTTTGCCCTGCCGCGCTTACAGGCGCGCATGTCTCCCTTCCGCGCCAGCCTCATCATCGGTGTTTTATGGGGCGCCTGGCATTTGCCTGTTCTGATTGGTCGTGATGCCCTCTCCATTGCCGCCTTCAGCCTGTTGTCCATTGGTCTCGCTATGCTCTTTACCTGGCTCTTTAACGGCAGCGGCGGCTCACTCATTCCGGTGCTCTTGTTCCACGCTTCCCAAAACTGGGAAGAAGGGATTGAGACCCTTGTCCCTGCCTTGATAGGGACGGATTGGGAATTGTTATCTACGCTGACCCTGTTGGTTTTAGGCGTCATCGCCGCCATAGCCGTATGGCGCAAATAAGTAAAGGAGATTGGTTCAATCTCCAAGATTGAACCAATCCTGAGCCGACTCTGAGGACTGCGCTGGCAGAATGCCTGCCAGCATGTCGCAGCTTTTGCCGGGCCCTGATGTCGGCGACTGCCAAAAGCCCCGGCAGAGCCGCGGCATCCATTCGCTTTTCCCTCCCCATTTGCGCTACAATAAGCGGAAAACCAGACCGCCGCCATGCCCTTTCTGACATTGCCTAGGGCTACGCTGTATTACGAACAACACGGCGCGCCCACCCACCCACCCGCCCCTCCTCCTGCTGCATGGGGCCGCCCAAACGTTTCACACCGCCTGGTCTCGTCAGTTACCCGTTTTCGCCGCCCACTACTACGTTATCGGTTTGGATTTGCGCGGGCATGGTCGCAGTATAAACCAATGCGATTGCCTGGATTTGCGCCAGATGGCTGCCGATGCCGCCGCCCTTCTGACCCATCTGGGCATCAACGCCGCTCACGTTTGCGGGCACAGCGGCGGCGCGTCCGTGGCCCTTTACCTGGCAGCGCAGCAGCCCCACTTGCTGCGCTCCCTCATTTTGATCAGCAGCAACTACGCCGCCGCCGTAGGCCAGGCAGCCCGCCAACCGATGTGGGACGCCGTCGCCCTGGCGCAGGCGGACCCCGCCCAATGGCAGCGGCTGGCGCAAATCCACCAGACCGATCCCGTCCGCCTGTTAACCTGGTGGCAAGCCGAAGACGCCATCAGGCCCGATTTCACGCCTGAGGCGCTGCGGCAAATGCACATCCGCACCTTTCTCATTACTGGCGACCGCGATCCCATGATTCCCCTGGCGCACACCCTGCAATTCTTCCACAGCCTGCCCGACGCCCACCCGGCAGTCCT
>CAYQYJ010000125.1:0-9023 GCA_964421605.1 uncultured Ardenticatenaceae bacterium
GGTGTCTTTGCGTGCAGCTATTCTTTAAGGAACGAGTGATGCAGAATAACGAATTGAGGGATCTGGTCGCGGCGTTGAAGGCGGAGGCGGGCAGGTTGGGTTTTAATATGGTGGGCATTACGCCGGCAGCGCCGTCGCGCCGGTTGTCCGCTTATCTGACCTGGCTGGCGCAGGAATTTCATGGGGAGATGGGGTATCTGGCGCGCGCGGATCGGGTGGCGCGGCGGCAGGATTTGAATGTGATTTTGCCTGGGGCGCGCACGATTGTGTGCGTGGGGTTGGATTATGAGACGTTTAAGCTGCCGGCAGCGTTGGCGGAGGCGCCAGAGCGGGGGCGTATTTCGAATTACGCCTGGGGGGCTGATTATCATGAGGTGATGACGCCGCGGCTGCAGGCGCTGGGGGAGTGGCTGGGGCGGCAGACGGGGGGAGCGACGGCGCATAAGGTGTATGTGGATACGGGGGCGATTTTGGAACGGGATCACGCGGCGAGCGCGGGGCTGGGTTTTACGGGTAAGAATACGATGCTGATTGGGCCGCGGCGCGGCTCCTGGTTTTTCCTGGGGGAGTTGTTGACGACCTGGGAACTGCCGCCGGATACGCCTGAACCGCGGCTGCCCGGCTGCGGCAGTTGCCGTCGCTGCCTGACGGCGTGCCCGACGGCGGCTTTTCCTGCGCCTTACGTGTTGGATGCGCGGCGCTGTATTTCTTATTTGACGATTGAGTTGAAGGGGTGGATACCGCGGGACCTGCGCCCGTTGATGGGGAACTGGGTGTATGGGTGCGATGTGTGCCAGGCGGTGTGCCCGTTTAACCGGTTTGCGCCGCAGGCGGTGGAGCCAGCGTTTTGGCCGGCGAGTCTGGAGCAGGCCGCGCCGCCGTTGTTGGAGCTGCTGGCGTTGGATGAGGCGGGTTTTGCGCGGCGGTTTGCCAACTCGGCGGTGCGGCGGATCAAGCGGGCGCGGCTGGTGCGAAATGCGTGTGTGGCGGCGGGGAATTGGGGGAGCGGGGCGAGTGTGCCGGCACTAAGCCGGCTCTTGCATGATCCTGAGCCGTTGGTGCGCGGTCATGCAGCGTGGGCGCTGGGGCGCATTGGGGGGGAGGAGGCGCGGGCGTGGGTGCAAGGGGCGTTGGCGGGGGAAACGGATGGGGAGGTGCGGGGGGAGATGGCGGCGGCTTTGGGGGAGGGGGAGAATAATTAATGGGTGAATGGGTGAATGGTTAATGGGAGAGGGAGAGGAGGGGCGCGGGGCGCCCCTCGTTGTTTGTGGGTTTTGTCTGGTTAGCGGATCAGGTAGGGGAGGCCGGTGACGATGATGCGCCAACTGTAGGTGTCGTTTTGGCCGCCTTTGTAGCGGGCCATGAGACGCCCGCCGTAAAAGGGGGTGCAGATTTCCAGG
Organism: uncultured Ardenticatenaceae bacterium; assembly: GCA_964421605.1. Lineage (GTDB taxonomy): Bacteria > Chloroflexota > Anaerolineae > Promineifilales > Promineifilaceae > JAGVTM01. The sequence goes on from CAYQYJ010000125.1 coordinate 1,401, forward strand.
TTGTTGCCTGGGTCTATCTGACAGATGGGATCGTCTGTCAGGTCGGGGATCGGCATAATGAAGTCAGGCGTGACCCATTCGTTGTCGCAGCCATACTCGTAGCTGTCGCCGCCATCAAAGCAGCGCCCATCCGGGTCTTGACCGGCGCCATAGGTGATGTGGTAGTCGTCGAAGGGGATGCTGTCGAAGTAGAAGTCAATGGGCGGTTTGGCGCCAGCGTCTGGGTCAAACATGCTGATGTAGATTTGCTCGCCAGCGTACTCTGGGCCGATATAAATCAAGGGGATGGAGACGCGATTGCTGTAGTTGGAGTTCATGGGCAGCCGGCCCAAACCGAAGACGGTGGCGCCTTTGGAGCTATGGCTGCCGGGGGTGTTGACGATTTGCACATTGCGCACGTTGACGTTGGCGGAGACGTTTTCCGTATAGTCGGGCGGCCCGGCCCAGATTTCAAACCCGTTTTCCGACGCGCCCCAAATGGATTGGACGTCCAGGTAGAGGTAGCGGTTGCCGGTGGTTTCGTCTGCCAGGATGTTGTTGTAGTAGTCCAGGTCAATTTCAAAACCGCGCCCGCTGCCCGGCGGGCTGTACAGCGGTTGGTTCTCCTGGGGCGCGCCGGGGATGTAGCAGCGTCCGCCGGGGGCTTCTCTGGCGGGGTTGCCGCCATCGCCGGTACCTACGACTGAATAGCCGCCGTTGTTGCTACCGCAGTCGGTGGGAACGGCAGCCAGTTGGTCGTAGATGGAACGCCCGCCGGGGCCTGTCCACTGCATGTCGGTGCGATGGTTGGCGTAAGCAGTGTTGTTTACTTTGTCGTAGTCCTGAGCCGGGTCGTCCGTTTGCCCGGTGTATTGCGCCAGCGGGATGCGTTCAATGGTGCCGTCGGGGCGGCGGGCATAGTAGAAGAGGGAGTAGAGGGTGCGGGTGTTGTAGGCTACGGTGTATTCGTTAGGCTGACCGCATTGTCCGTTCCCTGGAGGGGAGCCTGCGCCGCGATTTTCGTCAATACGGACAAACCACCACAGGTTGATCTGCTCCGGCAGCACGTCGGGCAGGTCTGCTTCGCCGGTGTCAATCAAGCAGGCGCTTTTCTGGTTGTCGCTGTTGCAGCTTAGTTGTTCGATGGGGGGCATGCCGGCAGCAATGGCAATATCTGTGTGGGCTACGGCGTGGTCGTTTTGTTCCTGATTAATAGAGTCTGGATCGAACAGCTCCACGCGCAGGATGTTGCTGGGGTAGTCGGGGGGGATCAAAATGCGGTAGTGGTAGACGCCTTGCTGAATGCCCCAGTCGGGGTTGTGGTCGGGGGCGGGGGAGACGGGATCGCCGTAGCCAGTGCAAATGTGGGGCCCAAAGACGGATTGGTTGGACGTGGTGAGGGCGCCGTCTTCGACGCGGCGGCTGGCGTAAATGTCTGCCAGGGGGAAGTAGGCGGCGGTGGCGGAGCGGAGCAAGTTGACGTGGTCGCGGCCCAAGACGCGCATAAAGTACAGTTCTACGGGCCAGGTGACGGTGATGGCATAGGTTTGAATGCCAATCAGGTCGGGGGGGAAAGCCTGGCTTTCAAAAGAGGCATAGGTGACTGCGGGGGGGACGCCGTTGCTGTGGAGGTATTGCAGGGCGCGTTCGTTGGCGGCGCCGATGCCGCCAGGGCCGACGACTTCGGTGGCGCCAGCCAGGGCGGCGGCGTCTACGGCGGCGGTTAGCTGGGCGCGGCGGGCAAAGACAAAGCCGACATCTACGGCTAAGCCAACGAAGCCGATGAGGCCGATCATCATGAGGGCGACAAGGACGAGGCTTTGGCCGCGCTGGTCGTTTCCTTTTATTTCTTGGGCTGTGATTTTGTGTTCCATAGCATGTTCACCATTTCAAGGGCCGGCTGGAAGCCAGCGCTACGGTGCGCGTCAGGGCATGACGTTCTGGCCGCAGGAGTTGTCGTGGCGGATGAATTGGAGCAGGAGCCAGGAGTTGGCGGGGTTGCCGGCATCCATGTGGAATCCGGCAACCTGGAAGATGGCAAAGCCGTTTATTTGCAGCGAATTGCCATCATTGTGGCCTTCGCGCCAGGTGACCACGCGCAGGCTACGGTCGTCGTCCACGTGGTCGCGCAGGGTGGCCAGGAAGGTTCCGTTGGACCAGATGTCGCTGCCGTTGTTCAGGGCCGCGCGGTCGCCGACGTGCATGGTGGTGTCGGTGACGTCGTAGAAATCTTCAAAGCCGACGCCAGGCACGTGGCTGTTGCCGGGCCACTGCATACTGGCGTTCAACGTGCCTGCGCCGCTGGGGGAAGCCTGCCGCCACTTTAGCCAGGAGAAGTCGCCGGAGTCATAGCCAAATTCCAGCTTAAACACATACCCTTCATTGGCTGCATCCAGGCGCACATCCCCCTCGTTGTTAACAAACTGCGCTAATACAGGCGGGGGGATGGGGTAGTCGAAGGCGTCTGCGGGTGGGTAGCTGCCTTCGGTCAGGCTGCGGATGTTTTCTTCCACGCCAATGGGGAAGACGCCCGTGCAGCCGTTGGTGGTTTCTATGTCCAGGCCGGTGCGGCGCATGACGTGTAGCTGGCGAATGGTTTTGGCGCTGTTGACCAGATCGAAGAGGCTGTCCAGACCCAAAATGAATTTGGTGTCAAAGAGCAGCAGCGTGCCCACGAACTTCAAGTCGGCAGCCTGGGCAGTGTTGGTGATGATGCCCGCGCCGTCGAACTCTTGCTGTAAACGGTACAATACTTCCGCTTGCAACGTGCCGCTGAGAATGGTGGTCAGGGTGCTGGTGAAGCGGGCGGTCTGGCTCATGCCGTAAACGTGATTGATCTGGAAGTCGGCAAAGCCATCGCCGCTGCTGTTGACCTGCCCGCGGAGGGCCCACATGTCCCACCGTTCAGGGGAGAGGTCCATCGTTTCGGTGACGGCGTTGAGGGCGACGAGTATCATGCCTTCATCTTCGCCGCCATTGGCGCCAAAGCGGGCGCCGGCGCGGGCGGCGGTGCTGACGCGGTTTTGGGTGATGACCAGGTTGCTGAATTCGACAATGCCGGCAATCAATAACACCAATATAGGCATAATCAGAGCCACTTCGACCAGGCTCTGGCCTCGTTGCCGTTGAAGAAAAGAGTCGTTGCTGCGTTTCATCTGCTGCCTGTCCAGGGGATCAAGGAATTTCATCCAGTTCCAGAATAGCCCCATCAGCCGCATTGACCAACATGGTCAGAGAATGTCCCGACTGTTGGGCTATCAGCGACACAAACCACTCAACGCGGTTGGCGGTGGGATTGTAGGTGAGCGTGATGGTTAAGGTGGAGTCGCCTTCACGCTGTAGAAATTCGCGCCCGCCGCTGGCAAAAAGGGCCTGAATCACGTCATCGCTGTCAATACGCCAACTGCTGACAGGCAGGGGGGTCAAGGCGGTCAGGGCGGGCTGCTGGCTGATAAAGGCGGCGGCGTTGTCCGCTACGGAGACAATAGCCACGCTGTTACTCCCAGGGGAGTAGAAGGTGAATCCCCAGGACACCTGACCGGACAGAATCTGTTCTAGAGTGCTGCCTGGGGACCAGGTGGCGGAACTGCTGAGCAAGGCGGCGTCATTTTGCCAGCCGATGACGCGCCGCTGGGCCACGGCGTAGCCCATTTGGGCTGTGTAGGCGGGCGTGTTCTGTTCCACGACAACGCCGTTGCTGTTGGCGACTTCGGCGGCAACGGTGGGAGAATCGCCCAACTCGCTGACGCGGCTGAGGGCGGGCCGGAACCAAAGCAGCAGCGCCGTGATGCCAATTACGGCAATAATGGCGACTAAAAGCGTGCCCAGCAGGATCTCAGAGCGGCGCATACGGTTTATTGACTCTTTGCCATAAAGGGCAAGAAGACGGGCGCGTTGATGTCGGGCGGGGGCACGGCGCGCATGTAGTAAATCTGGCGGTCGCTGTTGGCGGCGCGTTCGTAGACCAGATGCACATGCTGGCTGCTGGCAGCCAATACGGGGTAGAGGGAGCGCACATCTGTGGTGGTGACCTGATCGCGGATAGCGCCCCAACCATCGCAACTATTGACGCCCCAGAGGATTTCGTTCTCGTTGAAGGGGGGCGGCGCGGAGGGCTGCGTGCCGTGGAAGTAGACAAAGGTGCAGGCGCCCAGGCGCATCATGCTGGAGACGAGTACGGTGGGGTCGTCACTGTTCACGCCTACGGTTTGGCCGGAGATGATGCTGGGGGTATCCCAACTGTTGGCATTCAGGCATTGCCCGTTGCATTCCGTGTGGTAAATCCATTGAACATTGTCATCGTTGCGCCGCGTGAAGGTGACGATGACGGAATTGCCATTGACCAGCAACTGCGGTCGTCGCGCGGTGGTCAGGTCGCCGGAAATGAGCACCGGTTCGCTCCAGGAGACGGTATTCCCCAGCGCTGTGCCTTCGGTGTAATAAATGCGATATTCCGCCAGCAGGGTGTCTTCCCATGCCAGATGCAGTTTGCCGCCCGTGCCCACAGCCAGGCTGGGGTAGCTGGCGTTGTAGGGAGACGTGGGAATTGTGCTGTTCGTCCAGGTGTTGCCATTATTGGTGGAGCGCGTATGACGGATGCTGGGGACAAAGGCGCCGGGATCCGCCAGGTCGCCTTCAGCCCAGACAACGTCCAGGGTGCTGCTGCCGCTGCTGACGATTTGCGGATGCAGCGCCCCCGGAATGTCATCCGGATCGGACAGGGTGCGGGTGATGCCGGGCCAATCTCCCTGACGGGCGTAGACGAGCGACAGGTTTTCTACCCAGACAGCGTGGGCGACGCTGCTGCTGTTATAGGTAAAGGTAGTGTACAGAGAGGTGACGCCGCTGCTTTGATGCAGGGGGGCAGGCGTAGACCAGCTTTGCCCATTGTCGTTGGACAGGGTGTAATACGGATCGGGCAGTTTGTCGCCAGCCATGGAGGTGAAGCGGTTAAAGACGACCAGCAACTGTCCGTTGGGGGCGACGCGGACGACGGGGCGGTCTGCGCCTAGCGTGGCGTTCACCGAGAGCAGGCGACCCGGCGGCTCTGTTTCCCAGGCGGGGGCGTCCAGCATTTCCTGCGGGTTAGCCTGCGCCTGACCAGCCAGCCAGATTAAGCCAGCCAACAGCAGTAGTAAAGCGGCGCGCGCTTGGTTGGGGATACCCATCAGGGACACACTCCTAACTGTTGGTCGCGCAGCCAGATGTCCGCCAGGGGGGTAGAGGGCGGGACGACAATGTTGGTGCGCAACCCCTGGAACCAGATGTTGTCTATTTGCTGGCAGCCTACCAGCGTGTATGCGCCATCTGCCAGGTCCAGGAATTCATAGATGCCATCATCATTGGTAAATTTCAGCGACAGCACGGCGCCGGAGTCGGCGTCCAGCAGCTTTACCAGCGCCCGATTTTGCGCAAACCAGTCGCTCAAGCGGGCTCTGACGACGCCGCTGATATCGTTGGAACCGGCAGCGGGGATGGGCGTAGGAACCGGCGAGGGGGCGGGCACCACGTCGGTGACGTCAATGGGACCAACGATGTTGTTTAGCTCGCTGCCTTCGTTGACCTCTTCCAACGAGTCCACCATGCTGTAGACGACGTGATCGGGGAAGCCGCCGGAGAAGCCGATGAAGGTGCGAATGAAGAGCGTGCGCCCTTCGCCGCCAGGCAGGGAACTGACGCCCATGTAACCGGCGCTTTGGGTGATGGGGATGGTGGTGCTGAAGACGACGGAGGGATCAAAGTAGATGTCAATGAAGAATTGATCGTTAATGTCAATGCTGCCGGTGTTGCTGATTTCGACGCGGAAGTCGAGGGGACGGTACTCCACAATGGGGGGCGTACTCAGCAGTTCCGGCTGGCCCACAAAGACCAGGTCGGCGGGCGCGGGCGTGGGCGTGGGCGTGGAGGTGGCGGGGGTGGGGGTGACGTTGGGGCAGGGCACAATGAAGTTCTTTTCATCTTGCACGCCGCCCAGCGCGATAGCTTTGACCTTGTGCAAGCCGTTGGCCACGTTGGGGAATGTCCACGTTTGCGGCGGCAGCGAGCCGCCATGCCCGGCGGGTATGATGGTTTGGAGGTCGTTGTCAAAGAACAGGTTGACGTCCTGCGCGTTGGGCCAGCCAAAGCCAAACACGGTAAATTGGATTGCCGGCCCGGTGGCGCAGTCGGTGGACAGCACAATGTAAGGGCTGGAGGGTGTGGGCGATGGCGTGGTGGTGGGGGTTAAGGTGGGCGTGGGGGAGGTGGTGGGCGTGGCGCTGGGGGTAGGGGTGGGCGTGGAGGCTGCGGCGACGACAATGGCGGTGTCTACCGTGCCATTGGTGGATTGTACCAGGATAACGTGGTCTAAAATGAGCGGCTGGTCGAACAGGTTGTTGGGGAAGAAGTCGGCAAAGCCGGGGCAGTCGTGGCCGTCTACGGCTACCAGCACGTCTGCGCCCAATGTGTCGCCGGTGGTCAGGTCCACAACGATGATGGTATCGCCTGGTTCGCCAGTGACAAAAGCGAAGTCGTTGCCGGCAATCAAGTCGCCTTCAAAGTGGGTGGCGCAGATGTCGGGCGTGCCCGTGGGGGTAGCCGAGGCGGTGACGCTGGCGGTGGGCGCGGGGCCGGGGGTGTTGGTGGCGGTGGCTGTGGGGCTGGGGCTGGGCGACGGGGTGGGCCCGGCAGTGGGGATGATGGGGACGGGCGGCGGCAGCCCCTGGCCCTGATCGGAGTTGCCCAGGGAGCCAAATTGCTCATTGTTAATGACGGTCTGCCCCCTGACGGGAATGGAGTTGACAATGCCGCTGAGGATGGGGGCGATGAGGGGGACGCGATAGGTGACGCGCACTAACATGGGCAAACCGGGCCCGCCGGCGTTGTTGGGGTAGAACTGGGAGGTGTCGGTTAAGGGCACGCCCAGTACTTCGATGTTGTAGTAATATTCATCTTCATAGAGGGCGTCGGGGTCTTCGTTCAGGCGCAGCCCGGCGAGGTTTCCGTGGGTGACGTTCTTGATGGAAGCGACGCGGGGGTTGTTTTCAAACTGGAAGGCGGGGTCAAACTGGCCTGTGCTGCCATAGCGGGCGCCGTCGCGGGCGGCGTTTTGCACTGTGTTCCAGGCCCACAGGATGCGACCGCTCTCAATGATTACGAAAGCCAGCAGCAGCAGCACAATGATGACGAGAGAGAATTCGACCAGCGTCTGTCCCTGTTCTTTTTGGATGGTGTGGTTGCTCATCGTCAGTAATCCTGCATTTGCCGGCTAAAAAGTATGATAGCTGGATGGATGAATGGAGCGTGCAATCCGTTTTGGGAAGGGCGGCGAACCATGAATTAACCTGTTTTTCCTGCCGGCGCTGCTACCGTATTGTACCGACAAATGTCAGGCAGCCTATGACGGAGGCGTTCTCCCAGGTAGGTAAATGGTACTTGAGGGAGGCGGCGCAGCCGCGCAGCGACGCAACGGTACGATCAGTATAGGTCACCGTATACAGTGGGAGTGTGCTTCAGGCTACAATTAGGGGCAGTTAGTCCAAATGGGCTATAATGAACGGGTTTCACCGCAAGGTATCACCCCAGTAAATCGTGGTGATCTCTTCAACTGCCTATTCGTTTCTACAAAAGGGGCAAAAGGCATCGGCGTCGGGCAATTTTGGGCGC
>CAYQYJ010000126.1:0-2023 GCA_964421605.1 uncultured Ardenticatenaceae bacterium
TTGTTTTGGTGCATGGCTTCACCCTGGACACGCGCATGTGGGATGACCAGTTCTTGCCGCTGGCGCAGGGCTACCGCGCCATTCGCTACGACATGCGCGGCTTTGGTCAGTCAGCCGTTCCAACGTCGCAGGCGTACTCCCACGTAGAGGATTTGCGCGCGCTGCTAGACTACCTGGAGATCCCGCAGGCGCATCTGGTGGGGTTGTCCAAAGGGGGCGCGGTGGCGCTGGATTTTGCGCTGACCTATCCGCAGCGCGTCCGCGCTTTGGCGCTCCTGGATACCGTGCTGGGCGGCTTCTCCTGGTCGGCGGCTGCCTCGGCGCGAGATGGGCTGGTGTGGCAGCGCGCCCACGAGGGGGGCATCCCCGCCGCCAAGGAGTCCTGGCGGGCGCATCCGTTGTTTGCGCCCGCGCTGCGCCAGCCAGCCGTGGCTGCCCGCCTGGCGCAGATTATCCACGACTACTCTGGATGGCATTTCGTCAACCACAATCCCGAACGGGGCATAGAACCGCCAGCGGCGCAGCGCCTGTCTGAACTGAGGATGCCTGTGCTGGCGATGGCGGGCGAGCAGGACATACCCGACTTTTTGCAGATAACGGAATTGATTTGCCAACAGTTGCCCCAGGCGCGCCGCGTCATCTTGCCTGGGGTGGGGCATATGGCTAATATGGAAGCGCCAGAGGCGACAACCGCGGCGCTGTTGGCGTTCCTGAGCGACCTGCCGGATGAACAGTCTTGATGCTACCAGACGCTTCTCTTGCTCCCCATAACGCCGCGCTTGCCGGCACGCTCAAGCTGTATGAGCGGCATTTGTTCATTTGCACCGGACAGCAGACGTGGCCCGCGCACATTGAACAGGATGGCGGCTTTGCGCAAGCGCTGGTATGGTCGCTTGCCGCTGCCGGGGCAAACCTGGCGCTGTCGGTCAAAGTGACTGCCTGCGACTTGCCCTCCAGCCAACCGGACGGCTTTGACCTGCTGCTTTTCCCGGATGGCTGGCGCTACCTGGGCGTCACAGCGGCGCACCTGCCAGCGCTGGCAGAAGACCTCCTGACAGGCAGCACGTCCACGCCGCATTTGCCCCATGCGCCAGACGCGGGCAGATACGTTTTTGTTTGCACGCATGGGCAGCGAGACGCTCGCTGCGGGCAGTGCGGCCCGCCTCTCGTTGAACGATTCACGACCGAACTGGCGGCGCGTGGCCTGGAGCGCTCCATCATTGTGGCGCGTACCAGTCACGTGGGGGGGCACGCTTATGCCGGCAACGTCCTCCTCTACCCCGGCGGCGACTGGTACGGCTACGTGACCCCCGATGACACACCCCGCTTGATCGAAACAGCCGTCCTGGGCGGCGACATCCTGCCCGACCTGTGGCGAGGTCGTCTGGGCCTCACGCCTGAACAGCAAATGGCTCTGCACGCCACCCTGACGAATCAATCCTGACACCCCCATGCTGCCTGCCGCCGACCGTCTACCCGAAATTATCCGCCGCCTGCGCCAGCGCCACCCCGACTTCCGCTGCGAACTCAACTACGAAAACCCGCTGCAACTGCTGATTGCCGTCATCCTGTCTGCCCAATGCACCGATGTGCGCGTCAATCTGGTCACGCCCGCTCTATTCGCCCGCTTCCCCACGGCTGCCGACCTGGCGGGCGCAGATCGCGCTGAGCTAGAAGAAATTGTGCGTTCCACGGGCTTTTATCGCCAGAAAGCGCGATTCATTCAGGAAACCGCCCATAAACTGGTGCATAATTTTGGCGGGGAAGTGCCATCCACCATGGCCCAACTGCTTACCCTCTCTGGCGTAGCCCGTAAGACTGCCAACGTCGTCCTGGGCGAAATCTTTGGCATTGCCGAGGGCATCGTGGTAGACACCCACGTCAGGCGCCTGGCAAACCGTCTGGGATTGACCACCGCCACAGACCCCCAGAAAATTGAACAAGAGCTAATGGCTATCGTCCCCCCTGACGAATGGATTGCCATCTCCCACCTGCTTATCTTCCATGGTCGCCGCGTTTGCGC
>CAYQYJ010000126.1:2123-8884 GCA_964421605.1 uncultured Ardenticatenaceae bacterium
GACGAGCAGCGTCTGTGCCCCTTTGCGGCGCGGGTGAATTGGGTTAGCAACCAGAACACGCAAACAAAACCAAACAGCAAAGCAGGCACACGGGTACCATGCTATCCCTTCACCTGGCCTTTCCCCTTGCCCGCCCCCAACCGGAGTCATGGTTGAGTCTGGCGTTAGCTGCATCAAAAGGAGTCCGTCATGAAAAGATGGATGGTCATTTTTCTCGTCATGGGGCTGTTTCTGGCTGCGCCAGATGCTCCCACCCAGGCTGGTTCTGAACTGGTCACTCTCACGCCAGACCTGCCATCGGGACAACCAGTGGGAACCATCGTTACCTGGACCGTCACAGAAGATAGTCCCGATCCAGTTGATTATGCCTTCCGTTATAGCCGGGAGGGCGAGCCGCTGCACATGATGGTGGATTTTAGCGACAAACATGTGTTTCCCTGGGCGCCGCTAGGCGACGGCGTTTACGAGGTGGAAGCCCGCGTACGAAACCGGGTTACAGATGAAATCACGACCGTGACCGCCTCTTTCACCCTGACGCCGCGGGCGGTAGTCGCCCCGGTGGTGTCGGCGCTGGACAATCCCCTGTTGGCTCTCTACAGCGCGCCGCCCTGCCCATCAGGACATACCATGCGCGTTTATTTTCGGGAGGTGGGGCGCACCAGGGTGATAGTTACTGACGCCAAGCCTTGCACGGAAACACACTCCATGAATTTTTACATTGCCGGCATGAGAGCCGACGCCAGCTACGCGCTCGTGCATGAACTGTTGAAAAACGGCGTGGAACCAATCGCCTATGGTCCCCTGCGTACCTTCTCCACAGGCAGTCTTCCCTACGCTTTTCCGGCAGTCGCGGTGCAAGACCCACCTGATGCCCAAACCAGTCTGTATGAGGGCGTCCTATTGGTGGGGCCAGGTGTGCGCTTTGGCAATCCGCCCGAGCTGCGACTCCAGTACGCTCTAGATCTGGTCGGCAACGTCATCTGGTATGACAGTACCGACCACGAATCTTTCCCAACGCTCAACCGCATTCTGCCAGGAGGTAATCGCCTGTATGAAATGTACGGCGAGCGGCGCGGCTATGTGCTGCGCGAAAGCGACCTGGCGGGCGGCATTGTGCATGAAACGACTATTCGCCGCATAAACGAACAACTGGCGCAAATGGGTTATTGGCCCGTCACCAGCTTCCATCATGACGCTATCCGCCTGCCCAACGGCGACACGGCCGTCATTGCCAATTCCGAACGGATCCTGGTGGACGTGCAAAGACCAGGCCCCGTAGATGTATTGGGAGATTACATCCTCGTCCTGGATACTGACTGGCAGCTCAAATGGGTGTGGGAGCCATTTGCTCACCTGGACCCGGCGCGGGTGGCCGTGCTGGATGAACGCTGCTTCAATGAATCTCCCGGCTGTCCGCCTCTCCTGCTGCTGCCAATGGCGAACGACTGGATGCACAGCAACAGTCTCAGCTATTCCCCCACCGACGGCAACCTGCTCCTGTCCATGCGGCATCAGGATTGGCTGATCAAGATAGATTACGCCGATGGCGCGGGCAGCGGCAACATTCTCTGGCGCATGGGCCCAGAAGGGGATTTCACGGCGATCTCAGATGATCCGGAGCCGTGGTTCACCCACCAGCATGACGCGAACCTGGTGGGCGCGGCCACTGATCAAATTGTGCTCTATGACAACGGCAACACGCGCTGCCAGGGCAGCATTGGCACGTGCAGCAGCCGTGGCCAGGTGTGGTCTTTTGACGAGGCCAATATGACCGCCACGCTGCTGACGAACGCGTACCTGGGCCATTACGCCAACGCTTTCGGCAGCGCCCAACTATTAGCCAATGGCAACTACCATTTCGGGTCAGGCATTGTCATCATACCGCAGCCGCCCATCTTCTTTAGCTACGCGGTAGAAGCGCTGGCAGATGGCAGCATTAACTATCAGATGCAGATGGAGTACGCCAGCTATCGCAACTATCGTTTGCTAGATATGTACACGCCCCCCGGAACGGGCGCACTGCCTGAAATCCCGATCTCGACAGATTGGTTCAGTCTGGGAGATTGAACCCAATTTAAGAAAATTCACCGCCAAGATGCAAAGGGCGCTAAGATTTTTTTGTGGTTCTTCGCAGTCTTGGCGGTAAAGAAGTTTCGTCAATCAAGCAGCTAACTGGCGCAAAGAAGCCCCACCAGTATATGGCGGGGCTTCTTGATAACCATCAAGACTTAGTCTGACGTCAGGCTGGGGAAAGTTTTGTCGCCCCGGCGCCGTTGTTGGCGATTTCGGGAGCCGCTTCTTCTTCGCGGCGGAACTGGCTCATGTAGAGGTCGTAATAAAAGCCTCTGGCTGCCAACAGTTCCTGATGATTGCCGCGCTCCACAATCTGACCGTCGCGCAGCACCAATACGACGTCAGCGTTTCGGATGGTGCTGAGGCGGTGGGCAATGACAAAGCTGGTGCGTCCCCGCAGTAATTCATCCAGCGCCTTCTGGATCAAGCGTTCGGTGCGCGTGTCCACGCTGGATGTCGCTTCATCCAGAATCAGGATACGCGGGTCAGCCAGAGCCGCGCGGGCAATGGAAAGAAGCTGCCGCTGCCCCTGACTGAGACCGCTGCCGCGCTCACCCAAAACGGTTTCGTACTTTTGCGGCAGGCGTTCAATGAAGGAATCAGCGCGCGCCAGTCTGGCGGCGGCAACGACTTCGGCGTCGGTGGCTTCGGGGCGGCCAAAGCGAATATTTTCCATGACGCTGGCGCTAAAGAGAAAAGAGTCCTGCAACACAATGCCGATCTGCCGCCGCAGGCTTTCAGCCGTGACGTCGCGCACGTCGTGACCGTCAATGGCGACGCTGCCGCTGCTGACATCGTAAAAACGGGGGATGAGGTTGATGAGCGTGGTTTTGCCGGCGCCTGTGGGCCCGACAATGGCAATAGTTTGTCCTGGTTCGACCTGGAAGCTAACGTTTTTCAGCACAGCCTGATCTTTCTGGTAACCTGCGGAGACGTTGCTGAAGGCGACTGCGCCAGTAATTGCCGGCATTTCCCGCGCCCCTTCTTTATCCTGAATCGTGGGCCGTTCATCCACCAACACGAAAATTCGTTCGCCGCCCGCTACCGCATTTTGAATATTCGTCCACAACACGGCAATCTGCTGAATGGGCTGGTTAAACCGCTGTACGTAGCCAATGAAGGTAACGATCAAGCCCAACGAAATCGTCGTTCCAAACAACGTCTGCCCGCGCAGCAGCGCCAGCCCCCCCACCAGGGTCACCAGACCCAATGCCAGATACCCTAACCCCTCCAGCGTCGGCGCCAGAGCGCTGGTGAAACTCACCGCGCGCACATTGGCGTCGCGATTGGCGGCGTTGGTGGTCATGAAGTTCTCGATATTTTCCGCTTCACGGCTGAACGCCTGAATTTCACGCACCGATGAAATGGATTCTTGCAGTTCCGCGTTGACGCTGCCCATTTCCAGGCGCGTCTGGCGAAACGCTTTGCGCGCCTGGTTAGAGAACCACCAGGTAGCTACAGCCATTAAGGGCACGACCGCCAGACTGACGAGGGCGTAAGGCAGACTGAGCCTGAGCATGTTGTAAGCCACCCAGAAAATAAGCAGGAAGCCGCTGAGAACGTTGATCAGGGCAAAGCTAAACGCCTGCTGGATAGTTTCCGTATCGTTGGTGATGCGGCTCATCAAGTCACCCACTTCATGTTCCGCATAGTACGACAACGACAGGGCATGCAGCCGTTCAAACACCTGAATACGCAGCTCAGTCAGAACGTGCTGCCCCACCCAACTCATCAAAAAGAAGGTCAATCCCGTCAGCACCGCCGAGCTGGCAAATAACGCGACGATTATCAGGATAATGTAGAAGAGGCCATTGAGCCGTTGCTCGCCAGTCATATTCGCCAGTATTTGATTCTCGGCGTATTGGCGCGGGCGGAAGATGTTCTGAAACTGCTGCCCCAGGGTCGTATCAGCCTGTGGCGCAATCCAGCAGTTACTAGCCGGGGCCGCTTCCACTCCTGGCGCGCCGGGGAAGCTGCCAAAGGAATCCGCCGCCGCGGGCGTCAGGAAGCAGTCTACCGTTTGTCCAATCAGTTCCGGGCTGATGACCTGCGCCCAGGTCGTAATGATGACAAAGAAACCGATCAGCAGCAGCCAGGCCCAGTAAGATTTGAAGTAACCGCCAAAACGGATCAACGTCTGAGCCGTATTGACTGGCTTGACATTTTCTGTGCTCATCAGGCGGCGCAAGCCGTCATTTCCACCAAACATAGTTCCTCTCCTTCGTCAGTGCGCTTATCTCTGGAGAAACCGGGGTATTGATCTTTGCCGGGTCAACTGATAACGGCTAACGGCTCTTCTTCTGACAGTGTGTCCGTCATCAACTGCGAGTTGTAAATTTCCGCGTAAATGGGGCTTTCCTCCAGCAGTTGTTCGTGATTGCCGGCAGCTACAATAGACCCCTTATCCAATACTAGAATCAAATCGGCATTAATCACCGTGCTGATGCGTTGGGCAATCACGAAGCTGGTGCGCCCTTTCATCAACCTGTCCAGCGATTGCTGGATCAGGTATTCTGTAGCCATATCAACGCTGCTGGTGGAGTCGTCCAAAATAAGAATGTGGGGATCCAGCAGCAGGGCGCGGGCAATGGCGATACGCTGCTTCTGCCCGCCGCTGAGGGTTGCGCCTCGCTCCCCTACGGGCGTGTCATAGCCGGCGGGGAAGGAGATGATGAAATCATGCGCCGCCGCCGCCTGAGCTGCAGCAATAACCTGCTCCAGAGTGGCGTCAGGACGACCAAAGGCGATATTGTCGCGGATCGTGCCGCTGAACAAGTTTGTTTCTTGCAGCACAATGCCAATTTGCGACCGCAGCGATTCCAACGTCACGTCCCGCAGGTCGTGCCCATCAATTAAAATACGCCCTTCGCTGGGATCATAGAAGCGGGGCAGCAGGTTGATGATGGTCGTCTTGCCCGAACCTGTAGCGCCTAATAAAGCAATTGTCTGGCCGGGCTGGGCGGTAAAAGTCACATTTTGCAACACAGGTTCGCCACTGCTGAAGTAACGGAAGGTGACGTTCTCAAAGGCGACCTGGCCGGTGACAGGCGGCAGAGCGACAGCGTCCGGTTTATTAGAAACGTCGCTTTGGGCATCCAGGATTTCAAAGATGCGGTTGGCGGAGGCTGACGCCTGAGATAACTGGGTAATAATCAAGCCTAACTGTCCCAGCGGCAGAAATAAATAAATCAGGTACAGACTGAACTCCTGCCATTGACCCAACGTCAGAGTCAGGGCGATCATCTGCTTGCCGCCAAAGTAGAGGACGGCTGCCTGCCCCAGGTTTGCCACCAGGAAAATAGCGGGGAAGAGGAACATGAACACTTTGGAGACGGTGATTTGCTGCTGCATCAACTGTTCGGCGGAACGCCGAAAGACAGCCTGTTCCCGCTTTTCACGGGCAAATGCTTTGATGACTTTGATGCCGGCAAGATTCTCCTGCAAAATCGTATTCAGGTTAGAAAGGCGGTTCTGCACTTCCTGGAACAACGGTTGGCTGATGCCGCCAAAAATCATGAACAAGATCATCGCCAGCGGCAGTACAGGCAGCACTACCAGCGTCAGGCGCGCATTTGTCGTGAAGAGAATAATCAGGGTTCCTACCAGGATAATGACCGCCTGTACGGCAAATAGCAAACCCTGTCCGATAAAGAGGCGTACCTTTTCCACGTCGTCGGTGGCCCGGATCATCAACTGCCCGGTCTGCATCTGGTCGTGATAGGAGAAAGAAAGCTGTTGAATTCTGGTAAATAATTCGTTGCGCATGTCAAAGGCGACGCTCTGCGAGTTGCGCTCGCCCATGAACACTTGCAGAAAGGAGAAGATGCCGCGCAAGATGGCAAAGACAAAAACGGCAATGCTGGCGCTAATGATCAGACGTTCGGCGTTGTTAAAATCGTACAGTAGCTGCTCGCGGGTGGTGTTTAGCGTCTCCAGAATTTGAGAGAGAATGCCGGCAGGTATCTGATCCAGACGCGGCGCCAGGTTATTCGCCACCATGCCGCGCGTCACCGCGTCAATCATGTTACGTAGCAGGCGGGGAACCGCCAGTTGCGCCGCCGTAGCAATGACGAGGAAAAGATAGGGCAGGGCAGCCTGTGTCCGGTAGCGCCTCAAGTATTGCAGGGCGCGTTTGAGGGAGCCGCGCCGCACCGCGGCGGCCTCGCGCGCGGCAGGTTGGGAAGGACGTTTTCTGCTCACAGATTTTCTCCTTGCTGCGAAGGAACGCCAGCCCGTTCAGGCAGTTGGCGGGCGGCAGTGGTCAATTTGGTTAGCGCGTCAATGATGACCGCCTGCTCCTGCGGTGGCAGCAGGTTAGTCAGGTCCACCAGCCACGCCTGGCGCGCCGCCACAGCCTGCTGCACAATAGCCGCCCCGGACGGCGTGATGGTTACGTTTTTGACGCGACGATCCGCAGCATCTTCAGCGCGCGCCAGCAAACCTTGCTGCACCAGCCGGTCAATCATCTTGCTGGCAGCGGCGGCAGTCACGCCCAGCCGGTCGCCCAGGTGGGATACGCCGCAGGCGCCGCCGTAGAAAAGGCGCATTAAGGTGCTGAGTTGAGCCATCGAGAGGCCCGTCTCCTGCATCAGGTGGGTAAATTCCTGCATCGAGCGGTGCATAAACAGCGCCGCCCACTCGTTTAAGACCTGGGGAAGTTGTTTTGTCTCAGCCATTCGCGTCAAATC
>CAYQYJ010000127.1:0-8877 GCA_964421605.1 uncultured Ardenticatenaceae bacterium
CCATTGTAAGGATTTCCGTTTTCCATTACAATGGTGATTATGACAACCATTGACTGGCAACAACTCCTCCAGGACTGCGTTTATTTTACCCAACGTCTTATTCAGACCCCCAGCATGACCTATGCTGAGGCAGCCATAGCCGATCTGATCGCCGCCGAAATGCGCCGGCTTCAGTTTGACGAAGTGTGGCTGGACGAAATCGGCAACGTTTGTGGTCGCCTGTATGGTCAGGATCGCAGTTTGGGCGCGCTGGTGCTCAACACGCACACCGACCACGTGGACCCTGGCGACCTCACCCTCTGGCCCGTCCCTCCCTATTCTGGAGAGATTGTAGACGGTCGCATTTGCGGACGCGGCGCGTGCGACATCAAGGGCCCGCTGGCGGTGCAAATTTATAGCATGGCGGCTTTGAAACGTGCCGGCATCATTCCCCCCCGCGACATCGTTTTCACCGGCGTCGTGCAAGAAGAAATCGGCGGCGGCGGCTCCCAATATTGGGTAGACCACCTTACCTATCCCGTTGACCTGGTTGTCCTCGGCGAACCTTCCAGCAACATTCTCAGCCTGGGGCATCGCGGTATTCTCAGCTTGTGGGTCATCTTCCACGGACGTTCCGTACACGCCAGCGTGCCCCATAAAGGCGTCAACCCCAACTACGCCCTGGCTACATTCTTACAACGGCTGCCGGCAGCCCAGGCCCAACTACCCCCGCACGAACTCCTCGGCCCCACCAGCGTGGCTCCCACCCTGATCGAAGTAGACACCCGCAGCAAAAATGTCACCCCTGCCTGGACGCGGGTGCTGCTAGATTTTCGCACCGCCGTCGAAAGCCATAACAGCCTCCTGGCTTTTATTGACCAGGTAGCCGCCGGGCTTGACTACACCGTCGCCCCTGGCTGGACAGGTTTAGAGATCGCGGATTCCGATGCGCCCATCTTTGGCTTTTATACCCCCCCAGACAGTGAACTGGTCGAGCGCGTCAGCGCTGCCCTGAGCCACGGCATGGGCCGCCCGGTTTCCCTGGGTAGTTACCAGTTTGCTACCGATGGTCGTCTATTTGCTCCCCGCCAGATCCCTGTCGTGGGCTTTGCCCCTGGCGAAGAAGATCGGGCGCACACCGTAAACGAGAGCATTGCCATTGACATGATGGCTGAAAGCCTGCGCGGCCTCGTACAGCTCCTGCAAGAGTTTTAATCGCTATGACGTCACCGCAAATCGCACCTTATGGGGCCTGGAAGTCCCCCATTACGACTGATCTCATCGTTTCCGAAACGATTGGCTTGGGGCAGGTGCAGTTGGATGGCCCTGACCTGTATTGGATTGAGATGCGTCCCGCCGAACAGGGGCGTTACGTGCTGGTGCGCCGCAGCCGGGATGGCCGGGTAACCGACGTCACCCCCGCTCCCTTCAACGTGCGCAGCCGTGTTCATGAATATGGCGGGCGCTCTTATATTGCTGTGGATGGCACGGTCTACTTTAGCCATTTTGATGATCAACGCCTGTACCGTCTGGACCCTGCCACCATGCCCCGCCCTATCACGCCTGCGCTCCCTTACCGTTACGCCGATCCCGCTATGGATATGCGGCGGCGGCGGTTGGTGTGTGTGCGCGAAGACCATACCCAGGAGGGGCAAGAACCCGTCAACGCCATCGTTGCTGTAGATGTCAACGCTCAGGAGGCGGGACAGGTATTGGCTTCGGGTAGCGACTTCTTTGCCGCCCCGCGTATCAGCCCCGACGGTAACCAGCTTTGCTGGCTTTCCTGGAACCATCCCAACATGCCCTGGGACGGCACGGAACTATGGGTCGGCGAATTCCGCCCCGATGGCAAGCTAACCAGCGTCAGGCGTGTGGCTGGCGGTCCTGCCGAATCCATCTTTCAACCCACCTGGTCGCCCGATGGCATTCTCTACTTCGCCTCGGATCGCACTGGCTGGTGGAATCTTTACCGCTGGTTGGATGGGCACATTGAGCCATTATGCCCGATGGAAGCGGAATTTGGCTTGCCGCAGTGGACACTGGGCGCGTCTACCTACGCCTTTGAATCTCCCGAATACATCATTTGCGCCTACGTGCAGCAGGGCGAATGGCATCTGGCCCGGCTGCATACCACAACAGGCGAGCGCGAGGTCTTTGATCTGCCGTATACGTGGCTATCAGCCCCCCTGGTGGATTGGCAAAGGCAGATTTATTTCCTGGCTGGCTCCCCTGTATCCCATGTGGCGTTGATACAGCTTGATCGGGGACGGCGCGAGTACCAGGTTATTTGTCGCGCCAGCTCCGTTTCTGTGCCGGCAACTTACCTCTCCGTCCCCGAAGCCATTGAGTTCCCCACCGAAAACGGGCTGAAGGCGCACGCTTTCTTCTATCGCCCGGCCAATCAAGACTTTACCGCCTCCGCCAAAGAGAAACCGCCGCTGCTCGTCATCAGCCACGGCGGCCCCACTTCCGCCGCCAACAACCTGCTGGACCTGGAAATCCAATTTTGGACCAGCCGCGGCTTTGCCGTGTTGGACGTCAATTACGGCGGCAGCAGCGGCTACGGTCGCGCCTATCGCCAGCGATTGAACGGGCAGTGGGGCGTGGTAGACGTAGATGACTGCGTGAACGCCGCCCTGTATGTCGCCCGCCAGGGTTGGGTAGATTCGCGGCGGTTAGCCATTCGCGGCGGCAGCGCTGGCGGCTACACCACCCTGGCCGCCCTCGCCTTTCGCCAGGTCTTTCAAGCTGGCGCCAGCCATTTTGGCGTCAGTGACCTGGAAGGGCTGGCTCGCGACACCCATAAGTTTGAATCCCGCTACCTGGACAGGCTCATTGGTCCCTACCCCGCCCAACGCGATCTTTACCTGGCCCGTTCTCCCCTCTACGCCACAGAGCGTTTTAACTGTCCCGTCATCTTCTTCCAGGGTTTAGAGGACCAGGTTGTGCCGCCAGTCCAGGCAGAGAAGATGGTCGCCGCGCTGCGCACCAAAGGCGTGCCTGTAGCTTATTTGCCGTTCCCAGGGGAACAACACGGCTTCCGCCGCGCCGAAAATATCAAACGCGCTCTGGAAGCCGAACTCTATTTCTACTCCCAAATTTTCAAATTCCCTCTGGCAGACGAAGTCGAACCCGTTGCCATTGATAATCTAACCTGATATTTTTGGGGCTGAGGCGCTAAAAGTCCGCGCAGGTGGGGGGGGCGCGCGCTGTCTTCTCCTGATTGAATTATCCTGTAGCGTTGGTCAATCGTCTGGCATGTGATAACGGTGGGATGGAGCAAAATGGCCTTATCCTGTAATTTGTGCGGCGCAACAGAAAAGAAGTGGACCAGACCTGTCCGCGAACATGGCGGCGAAGAAGCCTGGTTCACGCTGGCTAAATGCGCTGGCTGCGGTCTCGTTTTCCTCGATCCCCCTCCCACTCCTGCCGAACTACACCGTCGCTCCTCCGCCTACCAGGCCGCCATTGACGACGTTTTACACCGCGTGCGGCAGACACAGATCGGACAGTTGGGTTTGAAAATGCTGCGCCAGACGCGCCGCCCCCCCGATCCGCCAGGTAAACTGTTGGATATCGGCTGCGCCCAGGGGCAATACCTGGCTTATGTTACCTCCCTGGGTTGGGAAGGACATGGCATCGAATACGATGAAGGGTCCGCCCAATACGTGCGCCAGCAGTTAGGTATTCCCGTTCAAGCCGGCCCGGCCGAGACGGAAATGCAGCATTGGTCCGACAACACCTTCGACGTGGTCACCATCTGGCACGTGCTGGAGCATCTGTCTGATCCCCTCCTGGTGGTTAAAGAGATTTATCGCGTCTTGAAGCCTGGCGGAACCTTGCTGCTGGAAGCGCCCAATTATGGTAGTTTCTGGTCAGCCCTGTTTGGTCGCTTTTGGTTTGCCCTGGAAGCGCCTTATCATCTTTACCATTTTCAACCGGCTACGTTAGAACGGCTGTTGCGGCAGGCTGGCTTTACCACGTTTCGTCTGGTGGGCGAGACGTCGCCGCCAGAGATCACCTGGAGCGTCCAGGCTGTCTGGCTGCACTGGCGCCGGCGGCGCTGGAATGGGCGGTATTTATGGGCTCCCTGGGGCGTGGTAGCTTTGTACCCATTAGAAATGGCTCTGGCCCCCTTCCGGCGTAGCGTAAACCTACGAGTAGTGGCGCAGAAGTGAATACATTTCCCGAACCCACCCCGTTACCCAGAGAACTACGACCGCTAGACATCCCTTATTTGCACCACCTGGAAGGCGTCGCCGTCAACCCCGTCTTTGTCATGGGGCTGCATCGCTCAGGTACGACGGTCTTGTCTATCTGTATGCTGGCTACCGGGCATTTTAACACCACCACCATGTACCATATGCTCTATCGCCGCTGCCTGCTCCATCTGCATTTCCACCCGGCCGAAGCCGCCGCCCGCCGCCAGGAGTTGACTGATTATTTCCGCAGCCGCAATCTGGTCACGCGCAAATATGATGGGATTGCCGTGGGCCCGGATGCTCCCGAAGAGTATGGCGAGGCGCTGGAACGAAAGGGCCGCCGCCCCCTGCTCAACCCGCAAAATTTGCCCCCTTTCCTGGAACTGGCCCGCAAAATTCAGTTTACTGAAGGGCAAGATCGTTTCTTGCTGCTCAAGAACCCCTGGAACGCGCAGCATTTCCTCTATCTGGCGCAAGCTTTCCCCACCGCCCGTTTTGTCTTTATCCACCGCCGCCCCTTGCAGATCATTGATTCGCAAATTCGCATGTTTGCCTCGCTGCTGCAAGAGAAGAACGAGTACGAACTACTGCTGGTAGATTGGTATGGCGAACTCTTCCAACAGCCGCTGAAACTGAAACTGGGACAGTGGTTATACAGCGAAAGCTCCCCTTATCTTTACTGGAAGATAGTGCGCCACGTTATCCGCAGTTGCGACTACATAGGGGCGCATCGGCAGCAGCTAGGCAGCCGGGCCATAGATGTCACTTATGACGAGTTATGTGCCCAACCCCAGCTAACCATGCGCCGCGTGATGGATTTTTTGGGTGCGTCGCCTGCCGTAGAGCCAGATTATGCCCAATTTATTGCCCCGCGCGCGCGCCCCTTGCTGCCCCGGGTTGCCCGAAACCAGGCTAAAATTGACCGCCGCAGCCAACATTACTGCCAGACCTTTGGCGTTTAACCCAGACCCACGATCCGCCGCAAGACGTAATCAAATAATCCCCCTGGCAGCAGCCGCATCAGCCAGAGTCCCAGTCTGACGTCCGCGCCCACCAGGTAATGGGTGCGCGGGCGGCGCGCCGTTAATGCTTTGTGGATGACGGCAGCGACGGCGGTGGGCGGTATGCCTTGCCCGGCTTCATTGGCGCTTTTGACCTGATTCAGCACGACGCCATAATACGCTTCATATTGGGGGGAGATGTGGGCGCGGTTGGCGGCGACGCGCTCGCTGTTCTTGCGCCAGATCGCCGTATTCACCTGCCCCGGATCGATGATGGCTACTTTGACGCCCCATCCGGCGACTTCGCGTCTCAGGGCGTCGTTCATGGCGTGCAGGGCGAATTTGGACATGGCATAGGGAGCGACCATGGGCATAGCGAAGCGCCCGTTAACGGAGCCGATGTTTACGACCCGCCCTCTGGCCTGGCGCACCAGGGGCATAAACGCCTGGGTGACGGCGACAGTGCCCAAGACGTTGACTTCCAGGAGTTGGCGCAGGTTGTCCAGGGGCATAAATTCGACGGGCCCGCCGAGGAAGATGCCGGCATTGTTCACCAACCCATCCAGCCCTCTCTCCCCCACCGCCTGACCAACCGTTTGCGCCGCCGCCGCAATCTGCTCCCCATTTGTCACGTCTAAAACCAAAGGCGTCAACCGCGTTGAAGCCTGCGCCTGCAGGTGATCTGCGTCTGGTTGCTGGCGAATGCCGGCAAAAACCCGCCACCCCCGCTCATCCAGATACAACGCCGCCGCCTGCCCAATTCCCGAAGAAGCCCCAGTTACCAAAACACTCTTTTCATCCATCTGTGATCCCTGAAATCTGCGAAATCCTGCTCTTTGACTGCGCAGGAGTTTTGTGGAGAGACTAGATCACCCAAATCTGCCAGACTCTGATAATTTCTGCCCTATTTGCGCCGCGAAATCGGCGGGTAGCACTACACTTAATCGTGGTGGGTATCAGCCCCGCCAGCGGTGGGGCTGACACCCATTTTTATGGGCAATTTTGGGCGCAGATGCGCCCAAAATCGCCCGGCGCCGATGCTTTTTTGCCCGTTTTGTGGAGCCGATATGCGGTTGAAGAGAGCGCCACGATTTACTGGGGTGTTACCAATCGGCGAAATCCTGAATCCTGAGCGAGAAAATGGATACAAACTGGCAATCCTGTTATAATGTCTGTGCTGCCATATTAATTCACCAGTCTGAAAACATTGGAGGCAAATAATGGGGAATCCACTCCCTCTCCAGTATATCATGAAGGTTATTGAATCGCCGGACATTCTCGTGCATGGCATGAGGCATGTCGTGCGCCGCCGACTGCTGGGGCCTCTCGACTTTCGCCGCGCCGATGGCCTCAGCCGCCCGCCGGCGCAGGTCGGCCTTAAACTGGTCAACGCTTGCAACCTGCGCTGCAAAATGTGCTCCCAGTGGGGCGAAACGGGCTACAACTTCATTCGCCCTGCCGCCGAACTGCGCGAACTGGTTCCCCTGGCTGCCTACCAGAAACTCATTGACGACATCGCCGGCTACAAGCCCTGGATGTATGTCTGGGGCGGCGAGCCATTTCTCTACCGCGAGATCATGTCCCTCATCGCCTACATGAAGAGAAAAGGGCTGCTGGTCTCCATTACCACCAATGGCACAAAGCTGGGACCTCACGCCAAAGAGCTGGTTACGCTGGGCACTGACATTCTCCTCTTTTCTATTGACGGGCCCAAAGATACCCACGATGACATTCGCGGCTACAAAGGCGCCTTCGATTTGACGGTTTCTGCCTTGAAGGAAATCCAGGCAGAGAAGAAACGACAACGCAAAGCCAAACCGTATATCGTCATGGTCTCCGTTGTTACCTCCAATAACCAAAGCAACCTGGAGGATCTGTACGAGATAGCCGAAGAGATCGGCATTGACATGATGATGACCTACTACGCCTGGTTCCAGACAGAAGAGAGCGGCGCCCGTTACACCCAAATTCTAGAAGATAAGATGGGGATTACTCCCTGGTCATGGCGTGGCTACTTGTGGAACGTGAACGAGATTGACCCGCAAGCCGTGGCTGAGACCGTGCAGCGTCTCAAATCGCGCCGCTGGAGTTTCCCCTACGCCTTTTTCCCCGAACTAAAGCCGGAAGAAATTGCTCCTTACTATCGCCAGCACGGCCATACCTTTGGCCATACCAAATGCGTCGCCCCCTGGACGTTGTGCGGCGTCATGCCCAATGGCGATGTGGTCACTTGCCGCGATTATCCCGACGTGGTGCTGGGCAACATTCAGCAAGAAAGTCTGCTGGACATCTGGAACAGCCAGCAGGCGCGCACATTCCGCCAACTGCTGCAAGGCGAGGGTTTACTGCCTATCTGCTCCCGCTGCGAAGGCTTGATGGACATTTGAACAGGAGAAACAGGCAACAGGCAACGGAAAACAGGCAATCGTAGGGGCGTATTGCATGCACCCAATAATAGAAAACGGGCAATTGTAGGAGTGTATTGCATGCGCCCAATAACGGATAATGGAAGTGAGGTAACGTTATGGGTAATAAGCTGCCAATTCATTACGTCATGAAATTAATGAATTCGCCAGACGTGCTCGCCAGAGGCGTGCGCCAGGTGGTGCGCAAGCGTACCGCCGAACTTTTCGACTACCGGCGAACTGATGGGTTCAGCAAGCCCCCGGCGCAGTTGGGTTTCAAGCTGGTGAATGCCTGTAATTTGCGCTGCAAGATGTGTGGGCAATGGGGCGAAACCGGATACAACTTTTCGCGCCCGGCGGCGGAACTAAAAGAAATCGTGCCCCTGGAAACGTATCAGCGATTGTTAGACGAAGTCGCCCCCTTCAAACCCTGGATTTTTGTCTGGGGCGGCGAACCGTTTCTCTATCCCGACGTGATGCCCCTGCTGACCTACATGAAGCAAAAAGGGCTGACTATTTCCGTTTCCACCAACGGCACCAAGATGGATAAACATATCGAAAAGCTGGTGGAAATCGGCACTGACTTTTTGCTTATCTCCATTGACGGTCCCCAAGATACCCATGACGACATTCGCGGCTACAAAGGGGCGTTTGAGATTACCGCCAGGGCGATGCAGGCGATTCAGGCGGAAAAGAAACGGCAGGGCAAAACTAAACCATACATCTTTGTCGTCTCTGTTATTACGGCTAATAACCAAAACAATCTGGTAGAACTGTATGAAGTAGCCGAACAGCTAGACGCCGACTTAATGATGATGTTTTACTCCTGGTTCCAGACGCGCGAAAGCGGGCAGCGGCAAACGGCTTTGCTCGAAGAGCGCCTGGGCATTACGCCCTGGTCGTGGGCAGGCTGGATGTGGAACGTAGATGCGATCGATCCCCAGGCAGTCGCCAGCAGTGTGGCAGCAGTCAACGCCCGCAAGTGGCGCTTCCCGCACACCTTCTACCCGAATCTCAAGCTGGAAGATATTCCCGCCTACTACCGCGACCATTCGCAGACGTTTGGTTATGACAAATGCGTGGCTCCCTGGCTGCTAGGGGAGATTATGCCTAATGGGGATGTGGTCACCTGCCGCGACTATCCCGACGTGGTGCTGGGCAATATTCGCCAGGAGAGTTTACTCGACATCTGGAACAACCAGCGCGCCCGCTCCTTCCGCCAACTGCTGCAAGAAGGTCTAATGCCCATCTGTGCCCGCTGCGAAGGCATGATGGGGCCATAACCGCCCC
>CAYQYJ010000128.1:0-5840 GCA_964421605.1 uncultured Ardenticatenaceae bacterium
CGCGGGCGAATAATCTGGCTGCGGTCTGGTTTGGGTTTGCCGTGTTTTCCTTTGTAGTGCAATATTTCTCCCGCTTCTTCAGCGACAACTATTTTGTCTTTATTCTGCAGGCGTTGATAATTGCTCTGTTTATGGATGCAACGAACCCAGAAGCCTCTGGCGTATCATCGCAGAGACCGCAAAAGTCTCCTGCGGAGTTGAAAAATTAGTTGGGTGTAATTACTAAGCCTCTCTGGATTTTCACCGCTAAGACGCGAAGATCGCAAAGAAAAACCAGGGAATCTTGGCGTCCTCTGCGTCTCCGCGTGAGATAATGTGCTAAAGGGGGCAGGCAAGGATGCTCACCCTACGTGTTTTCGAGGAGATGTTTTATGAATTTGATTACCTTAACGGATCCCCGTTCGCCTGTGGCTGAGGCGTACCGCACGCTGCGCACCAATCTGTCCTTTTACAGTCTGGACCACCCCATTCGCAGCCTGGTGGTCACGTCGCCTATGCCCGATGAGGGCAAGAGTACGACGGTGGCAAATCTGGCGGTGACCATGGCTCAGAGTGGACGGCGCACTATTCTGGTGGACTGCGACCTGCGCCGCCCGCGGCTGCACACGCTATTTGGCCTGCCTGGCGAGCCGGGGCTGACGAATCTGGCGCTGGCGGAAACGACACAGCCGCCGTTGCAAAAGACGGCGGTGGAGAATTTGCTGCTGTTAGCCAGCGGCCCCAAGCCGCCCAATCCCGCTGACCTGCTGGGGTCCAAGATGATTGACCGCGTCATTGAGACGTTGATGGAACAGGCGGACATTATTTTGTTCGATGCGCCGCCGGTGTTGGCGGTGACGGATGCCACGGTGTTGGGGGCGAAGGTGGATGGGGTGTTGTTGGTGGTGACTGCCGGCAAGACCCGCCGCGATCACGCCACCCGCGCCAAACAAATCCTGGAAACTGCTAATGTGCGTATCATTGGGGCTACGCTGACCAACGCGCCTAAGGATACGGGCGTGGGCGCTTATTATGGGTAAGGCTTTTTCACCGCGAAGGTTTTTTTACCGCTAAGATGCAAAGAGCGCGAAGAAAGGCTGGGGAACCGTGCCTGGCGATCTCTGGCGTTTGTCGCGGGTTTTGTTAAGGCTTTTTTACCGCCAAGACGCGAAGAGCGCGAAGGGAGATCCGGGAATCCTGCGTCCTTGAGGTCATGGCGGTTAGTGTGGGGAATGCCGGCAGCGCCCATGAACGAGACTAAACCACTCACCTTGCGGGCGGTGGCGCCCTATGTGCTGGCGGCTTTGCTCTTGAGCATGGGGCCGTACCTGGCAGCCTGGCTGTTTCCCCCAGACGAAATGCAGTTTACAGGCGCGCTGGTCAATCACAACGACATCAGCGTTTACCTGTCCGCGCTGCGCCAGGGCGCGGCGGGCGGTTGGCTTTACCAGCTTACCTTCGCCCCGGAATCGTGGCAGCCGCGCCTGATGCTGCTTTTCTACATGCTGGCAGGCAAACTACTGCCTCCCCTGAAGGGCCATTATCCCCTTTTCTTTAATCTGCTGCAGGCGGTGGGCGTCGTGGCTGTGTCTCTGGCGCTGTTGGCCTGGGTGCGGGCGGCGCTGCCGGATCGCCCGCGCCAGCAGCGCACTGCCTTTCTGCTGATTTTGTTTGGCGGCGGTTTGGGTTGGTTGGCCTGGCCCCTGCTGGCGGGGCGCCTGCCCAATGCTTTCTTTCTGCTGCCCGACATAGGCTCATCTGAGCTGACCGCCGTGACTATTTTCATGGGGCCGGCTCATTTTAGTTTTGGGCTGGCGTTGGAACTGCTGCTGTTTGTGTGCGTGATGCGCATGGCGACGCCGCCGCGCGGCCTGCTGTGGGCCAGCGCCGCCGCGCTGCTGGCGCTGGCTTTAGCCATGACCTACGTTTATCACATTGCGACTGTTGTCCTGGTTACTGGCGCGTATCTGCTGCTGTTAACCTGGCGACAGCGGCGCATCCCCTGGCGGCTGTGGGGATATGGGGCGCTTATTTTGGGGCCGCTGCTGCCACTGCTGTATTATTATGGCGTGTGGCTGAATCAGGAAGCGGTGTGGCTGGCTTATACGCAAAGCGCGGCGAACCAGATACCGCCGCCGCCCTGGTGGGCGATGCTGTTGGGTGCGGGGCTGCCGGGCGGTCTGGCTCTGTTGGGCGGGTGGAAATGGGTGAAGGACGGGCAGCCGCCGTTGGCGCTGGTCTGGTTTCTGGTGAATTTATTGGCGATTTACTGGCCTGGAATTTCTAACTCGGCGCGGCTGATGATGGGCTGGATTGCGCCGCTGGGGACGCTGGCGGCTTATGGTCTGGAAGAAGTGGTTTTGCCCTGGTATGCCCGCCGCCGGGCGGCGCAGCGTTGGTCGCCAGCGGCGGCGCGCCGCCTGATCCTGTGGATGGTGTTCCCTGCGGTATTGATGATGCCCCTGGTGCGGGCGGCGTCCGCCTTCACGCAGGCGGAGTATCCTTTTTATTTGCCGGCAGCGGAAATAGCCGCCATCAACTGGTTAGCCGCGCACACCACAGCCGACGATTTAATCCTGGCTTATTATCCCGCCAGCAACTACTATCCCGCCGTCGGGTCAGCCCGCGTCTTTGCCGGGCAGTTGGGGTACACGACTGACCTGCCTGGCAAGCTGGCTGCCGTGGCCCGCTTCTGGGATGCGCAAACGCCGGAGGCGGAACGGGCGGCGCTGTTGCGACGGTGGGACGTGACCTACGTTTATGCCGGGCGATATGAGCGGCAGTTGATGACGGGAACAGCGCCGCCGCCAGGACAGGTTGTTTATCAAACGCCAGAAGTGACGATTTATGCCGTAGGGGCCACGTTAGATGAGTGAGTTGCGCATAACCAAAACAAAGCGGCGCTTCTATGCAGCATTGTCTGAAACGCTGCTGATAGGGGGCGTGTATGTGTTGTTCACCCTGTTTGCCAGCCGCGTTATCTGGCTGTCGAAAGAACCCGCGCTGGTAGGCCAGGATAATGACGTTTACATCAATCTGTGGGCAGACTGGTGGACGGCAAAGTCTTTGACGGATCCCAACCTGTCGCTGTGGTATACGGAGCATCTGTTTTATCCTGAGGGGGCAGACCTGACGTATCATAGTTACAGCCATCTCAATACGGCCGTTTCACTGCTGCTGCGCCCGTTGCTGGGCAAGATTGGGGCGTACAATGCGGCGATTTTGCTGAACTACCCACTGGCGGCGCTGGCGATGTACCAATTGGGGCGGTATGTGACAGGATCGCGGCGGGCGGGGTTTCTTGCCGGCATTGTCTTCGCCTTTAATTCGCATAGTCTTTATCAAAGCTGCCATCCGGTGTTGGTCAGCATCTGGTGCTTTCCCTGGGTCACGCTGTATTTGCTGCGCGCCGTGCGCGAAAATCGGGCGTGGTGGGCAGCATTGGCGGCAGGTTTTGTCTTTTTGGGCGCGGCGACCAGCACCGTTCTGCTGTTTATGCTCATCCTGTGGAGCGGCTTTTTGCTGCTTTACCTGTGGCTGGCGCCAGAGGAGCCGCGCCCACCCTGGCGAATTGTCTTGCTCTATGTTCTCGCCAGCGGTTTGTTGGCGCTGCCGCTGAACTGGCATTTGCTGCGGCAGGCGGTGGTTGCCAATAACACCAGTTTCTTTATCCCGCCCCTCAGCGCCATTGTGGCTGAACTGATTTCGCCGCTGATTCCGCACTGGTTTTTCTGGCTGAGCCGCGGCATTTATTTTGGCGTTATTCCCCTCAGTCTGTTAATCCTGGCGCGGCGGCAGAGGGCGCAGAGCCGCCTCTGGTATCTTTTGCTGCTGGTCGCCTACTTATTTAGTATTGGGCCTGTGCCCGTCTTGTTTGGGCGACCGTTTGATGTCGTTTTGCCCTGGTCTATGTTGATTGTGCCCATTTTGCGCAATACATACCGCCTGAATATTCTTATAGGCATGGCGTTGGCAGCGCTGGCGGCGTTGGGGTGGCAAACGGTGCACGAACGGCTGCGCGGTCGCCCGCCGCAGTTGGCGTGGGTAGTTTGGGGGGGCACTCTGCTATTGATTTCGGTTGAGTATCTGGCTGTACCGTTTCCCCATTCGCCCGCGCGGCTGTCGCCTTTTTACACGGCGTATCTGGCAGGCGTTGCCGACGATGTGCCCCTGGCAACGATTCCGGCTGACCGCCAGGCAGATAAGTATTACCTGTTTTACCAGACATATCACCAGCATCCGATTACGGGCGGCGTGGTTTCGCGCGTCGAGGCGGATACGTTTGAGTTTATTGAAAATAACGCCTTGCTGGCGGCGGGGCGTTTGCAGGGGGGCGGGGAGCCGCCGCCGCTGCCGGCAGTTCAGACTGCCTTACAGCAGTTAGCCGACGAGGGGGTTGGGTTTCTGGTTGTTTCTAAGACGCCTGTGCCCCTGGACCCGGAAGGGTACACTGATTTTGACGCGGCGGCGTGGCGGCGGGCCATTCCGCTGCGACCTGTGTATGAGGATGAACACCTGATCGCCTATGATATCCGTCCGCTCCAGGCTGCCGCAGATTCAGTAATGATGTTGGAAAATGGTTTACAGATGAAAGTGGGAGTTGAGCGGGATTCCTCGTTTTACTCGAAATGAAAACTGGTCAGGGAGTTACTTGGGTTGGGTAACAATTTTGGAAAATCGTTTTACAGATTTGGTGACGATTTTGGAAAATCGTTGCATGAGGAGTGAAGATTGAATTTGCGGCGCTTGCCGAAATGGGGTGTTTTGTTGGGGTTGGCGGCGCTGGCGGCGGGCGTGGTCTGGCTGCATTGGCGCTTTGTGGTTACGCCCCTGGATTATGCCAACAAGGATTTCATGAGCCTGTGGGCGGGCGGCAAGGCGGTGTGGCGCGGCCTGAATCCTTACGACCCGGCGGTGTGGGGAGCGCTGCGGGCTGAATATGGCAGCAGTTGGTTCCCCGATCCGCGCGCGCCGTTTCCTTTGTGGACGTTTTTGCTGACAGCGCCGTTTGCTTTGCTGCCTCTGCCGTTGGCGGCGGCAGCCTGGTTGACTTTCGTGGAACTGCTGTTGGCTGGCAGCCTGTGGCTGCTGCTGCGGCAGCGGCGCGCGTGGTCGCCAGGAGACGTGGCAGCGCTTGTGCTGGGCGCGTTTTTGTCGCCGGCTACGATTCTGGTGTTGATCAATGGGCAGTTTACGTTTGTGCTGTTGGCTTGCCTGACCTTGAGCGTGGTCTACAGCCGGCGGGGGCAGCCTTTTTGCGCCGGCATTTTCCTGACTATCATCCTTTTTAAGCCCAATCCCTTTATCTTGCTGGCGCCGCTGCTGGGATTGTGGTTGCTTTGGCGGCGGCGTTGGCGGACAATAGCGGGCGCGTTAATCGCCGCTGGCATATTGCTGGGCGTGACCTGGCTGTTGGAACCGGGCTGGCTGTGGGATTGGCTGAATGTGACGGCGAAAACGTCGGTGGCGGAAATCACCCCCACACTTTGGGGGCTGGCAGCGGAAATTAGCGGTCAAGCCTGGGCGCTGGTGGGGTTGGCGTTGGCGGCGGCGTTGAGCGTGGGCGTGGGCGTGGTTATTTTTTGGCGACCCGCCTTGACGGAGACGCCGCTGCTGTCGCTGGCGTTGGCGGCGTCGTTGTTGGCGACGCCGTATACCTGGACGTATGAGCACGCCCTGCTTTATTTGCCCTGGGCGGCCTGGTGGGCGCAGCAGCCGGCGGGTTGGCGTGGGCGTTTGGGTTGGTTGGGGCAGACGTTTTTGCTGCCCTGGCTGGTTTTTGGGCTGGCGATGGCGCGCGTGAATGATTCATTTGGTTTTGTTGTGCCGTTGTTGGCGTTGGTTGTCTGGCTGCGGCAGGT
>CAYQYJ010000128.1:5940-8809 GCA_964421605.1 uncultured Ardenticatenaceae bacterium
TGTTTTATGAAAGGGTTGATTTTGAGCGGCGGGAAGGGGACGCGCCTTTACCCGCTGACTTATTCTAAGGCGAAGCAGTTGATTCCGGTGGCTAACAAGCCGGTGTTGTTTCGGGTGATAGAGTCTATTCGGGATGCCGGCATCACCGACATTGGCATCGTTGTGGGCCAGACCGCGCCGGAAATTATGGAAGCGGTGGGGCGGGGTGGGCGTTGGGGGGTGCAGATCACCTATATCCCCCAACCGGAGCCTAAAGGGCTGGCGCACGCCGTGCAAATTTCGGAGGCGTTCCTGGGGGAGGACCGCTTTGTGATGTTCCTGGGCGATAACGTCATTCAGGGGGGCATCAGTCCGTTGATTGCGGAGTTTGCCGGCAGCGCCTGGAACAGCCAGATCGTGCTTACCCGCATCGCCCATCCCGAACAATATGGCGTGGCGGAGCTAAACCCCGATGGCAGCATTAAGCGGCTGATTGAGAAACCCAAGGAGCCGCCCAGCGACCTGGCGCTGGTGGGTATCTATATGTTTGACCATCACGTGCTGCAAGCGGTGAAAGAGATCAGCCCCTCCTGGCGCGACGAGTACGAGATTACGGACGCTATCCAATGGCTGGTAGACCATAACTTTGCCGTGCATCCTTACATCCATCGCGGTTGGTGGATTGATACGGGCCGGCCCGATGATATGCTGGAAGCAAATGACCTGGTGTTGGAAGAGATCGAATACCGCGTAGAGGGTTACGTGGACAGCCGGAGCCAGGTTGACCGCCGCGTCACGGTGGAGCGGGGGGCGGAAATCATCAACAGCGTGGTGCGCGGGCCCAGTATCATTGGCGAGAACACGCGCATTGTTAACAGCTACATTGGGCCCTTCACCAGCATTTACCATCACGTGCTGGTGGAAAACAGCGAAATTGAACACTCGATTGTGTTGGAACACACCCAGATTCAGGATATCCAGGGGCGCATTCAGGACAGTCTGATTGGTCGCCATGCGGTCATCAACCGTTCGCCTGCCAAGCCGACCTCCCATAAGCTGGCGTTAGGCGATTATAGTCAGGTGGGGATTTTGTAACAGATAACGGGCAACAGGTAACGGGTAACGGGAAATCAGGATGCGGGCTTTATTGCAGCGGGTTAGTCGGGCTAATGTGACGGTGGAGGGGGAGGTGGTGGGGCGGATTGGGCCGGGCTTTGTGGCGCTGCTGGGGGTGACGCACAGCGATACGACGGCGGAGGCGGATTGGCTGGCGCAGAAGATTGCCGATTTGCGCGTGTTCGAGGACGAAACGGGTAAGTTTAACCTGTCGCTGCGGGACGTGGGGGGGAGTTTGCTGGTGGTGTCCCAGTTTACGTTGTATGGGGACGCGCGCAAGGGTCGCCGCCCGTCTTTTACGGATGCCGCCCGCCCCGAACAGGCGGAGCCGTTGGTGGATTATTTTGTGGAGAGATGCCGGCATCTGGGCTTCACCGTGGCTACAGGCGTCTTTGCGGCGCGGATGCAGGTAGAGATTCACAACGATGGGCCCGTGACGCTGCTGCTGGAGAAGTGAGGTCTTTTTTGTGTCCATGAATTTGAGCAAGCGCAGCGTCGCGGTTTTGTTTTTGCTCCTGTCAGGCGTGAGCGTCCTGTTGGCGGCTTGCGGCGGCAGCGCCAGCCAGCCAGCCGTCCCTACCCCGGCTTTCACGCCAACCCCACGCCAACCCCATGTTGTGGCCACGCGAACTGTCACGCCTGTGCCTACGCCCCTGGCAGCTACCTTACCGCCAACGGCTACGCCGCCGCCCGTTTCTGCCACGCCCACATCGCCGCCTAGCCCCACGCCTACGTCGGGGCCGCTGAACGATCCGGTGCCGGCTTTGCCCAAAGGGGGCGCATCCTGTCAGGATTACCCCTGCCCGGATGACGTCGCCGGGTGGGAAGCGCGTATTCAGACGCCGCCAGGTTTCCGCGTGCAGCATTTTGCGTTGGTGGAAGGCAGCCCGAACAGCATCACCTTTGGGCCGGATGGCTTGCTATATGTGGCTACGATGCAGGGAAAGATATGGACAGTTGACGCGCAGGGGCAGAGTGCGTTGTTCATGGATGGTTTCTTTGTGCCTGTGGCGCTGGCTTTCCAGCCGGGGACGGATAAGTTGTACGTTTCCAGCCGCGTCAGCGACAGCGAGGCGCAGGTGTCCGTGGTGGAAGGGGATCGGGTGCGGCAGGTGATCGGGGGCGTGCCTTGTTGTTATGCCGGCATGCACGCCGCCAACGGTATCGCTTTTGGGCCTGATGGTCACGGTTACGTGGCGGTGGGGGCGCGCGCCGATCATGGGGAAGTGCTGGACACCGACGTACAGGACGAACTGCACCCATGGGAAGCCAGCGTGCTGCGTTTCCATCCCGACGGCGGCGAAATTGAGACCTATGCGCGCGGTTTGCGCAACGCTTTTGACATTGCCTGGGACGCCAGCGGTCGCCTTTTTGCTGCTGACAATGCGCCCGACTATGGCCCGCCGGATGAATTTCACTGGGTGCTGCCGGGTAAAGAGCATGGCTATCCCTGGTATGATTGTGACGAATGCTTTGCCCCGCCGCCCGGCGTGACGGTTGAACCGCCGCTGCATCTGCTACCGCCGCACGTGGCCCCGACGGGCATCACTGCTTATACAGCTACGCAGTTCCGCGGCTACTACAACAATATTTTCTTGACGTTGTGGAGCGCATTCGAGGGGGCGCAAAAGGTGGTGCGCTTTGGGCCTGGCGGGGCAGGGATGACGGATTTTGCCACCGGTTTCGCCGCGCCCATTGACGTTACGGTGGGGCCCGATGGCAGCCTGTACGTGGCTGATTGGGCTACGGGGGTGATTTTTCGGATTGCGTATGA
>CAYQYJ010000129.1:0-8804 GCA_964421605.1 uncultured Ardenticatenaceae bacterium
CTGGAACTCAAACCGATGCAAGTCTCATTTGTCTTCCCGCTGCCTCCCGTCGTCAACCTGGGAGACTACCGCGACCTGCGCCAGGAAATGCCCATTGTGACTGTCAGCGAGGAAGATATTAATGCCGCTCTGGAAGATATACGGGAGCGACACACGGTTGTCGAAACAGTCGAACGTCCGGCTGATTTTGACGATCTGGTTATCGTTAACGGCGCAGGGCATATCCTGAATGAAGATGGGGAACCTGGCGACGTTGTGCTGGAAGCGAATAACCAGGAGTTATTGCTGGATAACAACCAACTGATATTTGGGCCTGAATTTGTCACGTATCTGATAGGCATGTCCGCCGGCGAGCAGAAGACGTTCCGCGTGACGCTGCCGGATAATTTCCCTCAAGAAGAATATGCCGGCAAACTCGCCGAATTCAGCCTCACCGTCACAGAGGTCAAGCGGCGCGACCTGCCGGAACTGAATGATGAACTGGCGCAATCAGAGGGCGACTACGACACCCTGGACAAACTACGTGAGACCATACACGCCAACCTGCTTGAATACAAGACAAACCAGATACGTTCGGAACGATTCGATCAGATGGTAGACGATATGCTCGCTGGGGCAACGCTGGTTTATCCGCCGGCGGCTGTCAGACATGAGATAGACCACGCCATTGAACATCTGCAGGCAGAGATTAAGCGCATTGGCATCGAGTGGGATGAGTACATCAAAACCATACACGAGACAGAAGACGCGCTGCGAAACAGTCTGAAAGAAAAAAGCGTGAAACAGCTAGAACACAGGTTGATTTTGCAGGAGTTCATTCAGGAAGAAAGGCTGCGCGCCACCAGGTCAGAGATAAAGGCCCGCGCCCGCCAACGACTGCACGGCGTTGATGAGCAAATGTACGACTACCTGCTTGAGTTTCTCACAACGGGTCGCGGCGCTGAGTCTGTCATCAACGAAGTGCTGCTGGACAAAGTGCAAGACCGTTTCGAGGCCATCCTCAGCGGCAACGCGCCTGACCTGGCAGAGTTGTATGCCGCGGCTGAAGAAGACGAAGAAGAGTAACCCGAAAGCGTACTCCAACTTAAATCTAATGTTGGACAGGTAAAATCTCCGCCAGGTGATGGTTGCATTTTGATGCCGGCATCCTGAAGCAAAGCTGGTTGGTCTTGCAGACAAGCACCTGGATTCTGAGTTCATGGCCGGAGTATCCCGGCCCACGTATGAGGAGATAACTGAATGAATATTCCTGCTTCATTGATCCCAATGGTTGTGGAAAACACAAGCCGGGGTGAACGAGCCTATGACATCTTTTCGCTGCTGCTGAAAGAGCGAATCATTATGCTGGGCACGCCCATTAACGACCAGGTGGCCAATCTGATTGTGGCTCAACTACTCTATCTGGCCAGCGACGACCCCACCAAGCCAATTCGCCTGTATATCAACTCTCCTGGAGGGCAGGTATACGCCGGGCTGGCCATTTACGATACCATCCAGCAAATCGAATGTCCTGTCTCCACCGTAGCTGTTGGCTTTGCCGCCAGTTTTGGCACTGTACTGCTAACTGCCGGCACAAAGGGTATGCGCTACGCCCTGCCCAATTCCACCATCCACATGCACCAACCGCTTGGTGGGGCTCAGGGCCAGGCCAGCGATATCGCCATTCAAGCCAATGAAATCCTGCGCCTGCGCAAGAGTCTCAATGAAATCCTGAGCAAACACACCGGGCAGACCATTCAGCAAATCGAGAATGACACCGATCGCGACGTGTTCATGACCGCGCAGCAGGCTAAAGAGTATGGGCTGGTAGACGAAGTACTACAACAAATAGGCTAACCCTTTCTCCCCTATTGGGAGGGCCGTTCCCAGCGCGTGCGCGCCCAAACAGCCCTGCCTGACTCTATGAGAAGATTGTAACCAAACGCGCCTGAGAATTTGCAGGCGCGTTTGACTATTCTTATAATCTTGACGTTAAGTTCTCAATGAGTTAAGCAGAGGTATCGCCTCAGTAGGCAGAAGAAACCAGATTATTCACAGAATTTCAGTTTCTCCCCTGGATTGCGCAAGAACTGTTTGCCAATGACCAGGTTAACCATGAATCCAACTTTGCGTCACCGTTTTTTACGACTCTCCATTGGCCTGCTAGGCTTTGCCATTCCCCTGGCGGCGCTGATCTCCGTACAGGTGACGCCCAGCGCAGCCTACGTCCCTCCTCCCAGCCCCCAAAGCCAGGAAAACCGGAGTCTGTCTCAAATTAACACCATCAGCGAGACGGAAACGGCTATCGCGGCTACGCAAACGGTCATTGCCGCCACGCAAACCGCCGCCGCCTCGGCTACCTCGGTGGCTCAAACCTTGACCGCCTTTCCAGCCACGCAGACAGCGGTTGCCGGCACGCAAACCGCCATCGCCGCCACGCAGACCGCCGCCGCCCGTCCTACAGGCACCGCCCAATTTGGCGACATCTACGAACCCAACAATACGTTACAGACAGCCTACACCGTTGCTGCGGGCGCAGTCACGTCCCAAATTACCTTGTGGCCCATTGGCGACCTGGATTACTTCCGGTTTTACGCCAAGGCTGGCTCCGCCTATCAGATTTTCACCCGCGACCTCGCCTCAGACCTGGACACGATTCTGCGCGCTTACAACACGCAGGGCAGCGAAATAGCCAGCAACGACGATTACCGTTTTGGCTTTCGCGATTCTCAGGTAACGATTCAAACGCCCATTGACGGCTACTACTTCGTGCGCGTGGAAAACAAAGCGCCAACCGATCCCATCAATAAGACGTACGGCCTGGAAATCAAAGAGGTGCAGCCGCCAACGGCTACGCCCACGCGCACGCCTATTCCCTCCAATGATCCTTGCGACACCAATGGGAATAACAACTTTTCGTTTGATACGGCGTGCCTGTTAATCGCCGACGCTGCCGCAGATACGTATGATTTTGTCCCTGTCAACCGGGACAACCAGGACAACGACTATTTTCGCATGTGGGTGCGGCAAGGTTTCTTCTATACCTGTCTGACAGATGATCTGGGGCCGTTTAATGACACGAACATGATCATCTATGATCAAAATCGGCAGGGACTTGCCGGCAACAACGACCGCGACCCGGCTGCGGGCGACATACGCAGTGAAATCACCTATTATGCCGCTTACACTGGCTGGCTCTACATTCTGATCGGTCCCGTTTATCCGCCAGAGTATAGTCTGGCGGGTCAATACACCTATTCGCTGGCCTGTACCTCCGCTTTCGTTACGCCGACGCTTCAACCTACCCGCACCCCCACACTGCGCCCCACAGCCGCCGGCGGCGGGGGCGGGTTTGTGCCGCCAGCCGCCACTGCCACGCCAACGCCTACGCTGACGCCAGCGGCGCTGCCCACCTTTCCCCTACCCATAACCGAACCGCCAACGCCGCGCCCCATTATCGTCATCACTCCGCTGCCAACTTCGACTACAGCAGCGCCGCCCCAACAAACGCTGTCCGTCAACGTCACCATCTACTATGACGAGAATTTGAACTTTTTGCCCGAATTGACCGAAGGCATCATGGATGTGGCTGTAGCGCTGTATGACAATGGCACAGGGCAGTTGTTGGCTCTTGGTTCTACCAATGAGGCAGGCTCTATCCATTTTGGGCCCCTGGCGGTGGCGGGCGCAGTGCGTCTGGAAATTCCCTTCCTGGGGTACACTCAGGTGATTGTCAGCAGTGAGCCTGATATCCAGCTTCGCGTGGCTCCAACTAATTTGCCAGGGTTGATTCCTTGACGCCGCGCCGTTTAGTCTGACTTCGCCAAAATTGCCAGGTTAGTTCGACACAACTCAGCCAGAGTTGTTCATATTGGAGGACAGAACCTCATTGTTTGATTCACTGCTAGAAGGCCGCCGCCCCATCTATATTGCCGCCGGCGTAACGGTACTGGGCCTCATTTTGCTGGTTGTATTTGCGCTGCTGCTGCTTCGTTCCCCTGATGAAGGCAACGGCGACCAGACGGCGGAGGCCACAGCCACACTCAGTGAGTTGGGCAATGGGGGTGGAGGTGGATTGCCGGCAACGCCGCCGCCCGATGTGGTGGTGTTAGGTATCAGCAACTCAGCCACCATCAGCGTCACCTTGTCTACCCCAACGACGCTGGACATTGATGGACAGCGATTTGGGCTGCGCGCAGAATCGGTGCTCGCCGGAGAGCGATGGCAGCCGGAGTTGCCCAATGCGACCACCGCAGTTTGGGTTTATGGAACGGTTGTAAACTACGTCATTGGCCTGGCAGACACGGCTGAAGCGCGCGCCTTACTAGATGGTCTGACTCCTGGCGATTTGATTTCGTTGACGACGCGGGGGGGCACGGTATCTCAGTTTACTTTTGCCAGCCGCGACATTGTGCCGGCAACCAGCGCCGACGTCTTTGCCCAAAACACCCCTGGACTCACCTTAGTCTTACTGGGAACAGAAGGAGAAAACCGCCTGGTGGTGCGTGGGCGCTACGTTGTGCCGGAAACCAGCAGCGCCAGCGCCAGCAGCGTGGTGGAACTGGGGGAAACGGCGCAGCTTGACACCTTGCAGCTTACCGTGATGGGCACGACCCATCTGGCTAATGAACCCAGCGCCCCCCCTGGTTTTGCTTTCTTCCTGGTAGATTACGAACTGCTGAACGTGGGCCAGCAGCAAGTCGAGTTAAGCCGTCTGCGCCTGTCGTTGATTGACCAGTTCGGCAACCAATATGCCGTGAACGCCCTGGCCGGGCAGTTCGGCAACCACCCCCTGGCTTCAGGCACATTGGGCGCCAGCCAGTTAGTTGCAGCCACTGTTGGCTATCAAATTCCCGCCAGCCTGAGCGCGCCCACACTGCGTTGGGTGGCGCAATATGACGACAGCCCCGCCAGAGTAGAAGTCAATCTCCCGTTCAACCGCACCCAGACCAACGCCGCCGTAGTCACGGTGCTGCAAGCGGAAGTCAGTCTGGATGGCGCCAGCCTGGCGCTGCAAGGTCAGGTAACCAACTTAGGTTCTGAGCAGCTTATCGTCTCTGAACAGGATGTATCGCTGTCCAGTCTGGGCACTGTCTATTTGATGTTTGCCAATAACCCCGCTTTCCCCTGGGTGGTAGACGCCGGACAGACGGTTCCCTTCGCCCTCACCTTCCAGCGCCCGCAGGAAAGCAGCGCCATACTGACCATTCTCAACTATCCGTTCCAGCTAGACGGGCTGCGTTAAGAGGCAGATGTCGCGGCAACCCCCATCGAAGATAACCTCACAAGCAACCATTCCCCCCGCTCCCTGAACCTGTCGCAGGAAACCGGTTTCAACAGGCTCAACCTACGGGGGAGTGAATGGTTACCCTCACAATGTAGGACAAACTGTTAGTTTGTCCACGCAAACTAACAGTTTGCGCGTAACTACTTAGCCCGTTGCCTGAGTCTGTCGCAGGCAACATGGGCTGCGACAGGCTCAGCCCACGAGAGGGTTAGTAGTTACGTTTGCGCTACAAATTGCGACGAAACTGAGCTGGAGGTTTTGCTGCCAGGAAGGGCAGCCAGCGCCCAATGCGCCAGGCTTTATTCTGGGGCAGCGGCAGACTGCTCTTGATTCTCGTCTTTGATCAAGAATCCCAGCGCCGACGTTTCATGGGGGCCGCGGCTGGTGTAGTAGAGGAGAATGCCGGCAACAATAGACAAAATCCCCAACGCAATGCCCCCCAATTGCAGCGGGCCCACATAGGGACGCACAAAAGCCGGCTCCAGGTGCGTACCAATTTGTAGCAAATCCGACAACCCCGAAACGTAAGCGAAAACCAGCCCTGTAGCCGCCAGGCGCACCCCAATATCCGCTTGCAGCGAGCGCGGCGCATTGCGGCGGCGGGTAAACCGGATATGGACAAAGGCGGCTAACGTTAACAGCGTCAGACCCAACAACAGTTCCACCATCTGCACGATGCCAAAACCTGGCGTCAGGTCCAGCCCCAACAGTTCCGCTCCCAACGAAATCAGGCTCAAAGCGGTGCCTAGCACAAACATGATGAGGGGTATCACACGAAAGGAGTTTGTCTGCGGCTGGGAGTTCATTTTGTCCCCTTCGCGCCAGGTGGCGCGCATCCATTAACCAGTATAAAAAAACGCCGCAAAGATGCGGCGTTTTCTTTGTCGGGGCAGCGGGATTCGAACCCACGACCTCTTCAACCCCATTGAAGCACGCTACCAAGCTGCGCTATGCCCCGAACAGTCCTGTATTGTAACAAAGAGCAGATAGAGTGGCAAATTTCATCGAGGCGTGAAGCGTCCGGATACACAGGCACCCAGGTGCGCTACGGTGCATTGGCGCAATTGCTTTCTTTTCCAAAGCGCTGTTTCTGTTTATACTTGCGCTCCATGAAAATTATAGATGGTCACCCAATTGAAGGCAAAGCATGGCGCGTGCTGGTACTGCTCACGCCTGGTCAGGAGCTAGACATTACCTGGGCCTTAGGGCATCATCTGGGGCGAGTCAATGGGCAGCTTGTAACGGCTGTTTTGCTCAAGGAAG
This sequence comes from uncultured Ardenticatenaceae bacterium, assembly GCA_964421605.1. Taxonomy (GTDB): domain Bacteria; phylum Chloroflexota; class Anaerolineae; order Promineifilales; family Promineifilaceae; genus JAGVTM01. The sequence continues at coordinate 6,530 of CAYQYJ010000129.1, forward strand.
CCACAGAACCCGCATTGAGCCGGGCGCGAGAATTGCTGGCTCAAGCCGTTGCCGCCTGCCATAGTCAGCTCACCCACTACACACTGCTGATAGAGGCCAGGGATCGCAGCCAGGCTTTAGCCAGGCTGGTGCAAGAGGCAGATATAGACCTGATATTGATGCGCGCCGACATCGAAAGCTGGATCAATCTAAACCACCTATCCTGCCATGTGGGGGTCGTTCGCGGACAAGCTTATAGTCAGGCAGGCATGGTGGCCCATCCCGAGAGCGGCGCCCTGACTCCGGCGCCCTTGAATCACATTCTGGTTCCCACTGCTGGCGGACCCAATACGCTTGACGCTTTGCACATGTTGCTGCCGCTGGCGAATCGCACGCAAATAACGGCCTTATATGTGGCGACTGATTATGACGGTCCGCAGGCTGAAGCCATCGGCATGGCGCGGCTGCGCCAGATGCTGCAACTGGCCGACGCCAGCGACCGTATTTCACCAAAAGTGGTAACAGCCAGTTCCACTATCAGCGGCATTGTGGAAGAGGCAAACAACAATTACGACCTGGTCATTATGGGCGCCAGCCGCGAAAGCTCCATAGACAAGGCGCTTTTCGGAAACGTTGTGGATACTGTAGTACGCCAGAGCAAGAAACCCGTCGTGGTGATACGCCAGGGCAGCAACCGCCTGGCTAATTTGGGCAATCAACTGGCCTGGGGGTTGCAACGGGTTTTTGCCCGCAAAACGTTAAGCGAGCGGGTGCAAATCTACACCCGTATCCGGCGCAGCGCCCGTCCCGATACAGATTTCTTCACGTTGATTACGCTTTCTGCCGGCATTGCCGCCCTCGGCTTGCTGCTCAACAGCCCCGCCATCATCATTGGCGCTATGCTCGTTGCTCCCCTCATGTCCCCTATTCTGGGCACAGGTATGGCCATTGTCATGGGCGATGCCCGTTTTCTGCGACTATCAGTGGGCGCTGTCCTGCATGGCACGTTCTGGGCCGTTGTCGTTGGCTTCCTCGTGGGGCTGCTGCGCCCAGAGACTCCTCTCACCATTGAAGTTCTTTCGCGCACCGCGCCCACCTTGTTAGACCTGGGCGTCGCCCTATTAGCGGGAATGGCTGGCGCTTACGCCCTTTGTGAATCGGACGCCGCTGGCGCGCTGCCAGGCGTAGCTATCGCTGCCGCTCTGGTTCCCCCCTTAGCCAGTGCTGGTATTGCTCTGGCGAACGCCCTCTTTAGCAACGCCCCCTATAGCCTGGGCCTGGGTGCGCTCTTGCTCTTCTCCACCAACTTTATCGCCATCACCTCCGCTGCCATTCTGGTGTTTTTATCCCTGGGCTTTCGTCCATCAGTAGTCCAGAAAGAACGTCGTTCGCTGCAAACGCGCACTGTACGCCTGGCACTGGCGCTGCTGACCATCATTGCCGTCTTGCTGGGCAGCATCACCTACGGGCTGGCCCAAACCACAGCCAATGAAACGCAGATTCGCCAGGTGACGGCGCAGCGGGTCGGTGAAATTCCGGGGGCTGAACTGGTAGATGTGACCATCGGCAGCGCAGAGAACCAACTGTTGAGTCTAGCTATTGTGGCCCGCTCCACTCGACCTATCAGCTACAGCGCCGTCGTCCAGCTACAGCAGACCATCGGCACAGATTTACAGCGCGAGGTAGCCCTGGAACTGACTGTCATTGACATTACCAAATTGGACCCCTTCATACCTCCCACGCATACCTCCACGCCCACCACCACCAATACGACCACCCCTGGCCCAACGCCGACAGCTACAGCCTCGCTGACGCCCACGCCAACGGCTACAGCCATGCAGTCAGCCACAGCCACGGCTACGCCCAGCCCGACCTCTACCAACACGACTACGCCGACACCCTCGCCGACACCCTCGTCTTCCGCCACACCCTCGCCCACGCCGCGCCTGGCTACCGTCAGCTACCCTTATGGCCTCAACCTGCGGGCTGCGCCTGACTCTACGTCCACGCTGCTGGCTTTTCTTCCCGAGGGAACGGTTGTAGTGCTGCTGGATGAAATCGTTACTGTGGATGACGTGGTCTGGCAGGCGGTGGAATATGAGGGGCAGCAAGGCTGGCTGCTGCAAACTTTCGTGCAGCCAACCCCCTGACGCCACCACAAAATGATAGATGTCGTTTTTGACACAAAACCAGCATTGGCTATAATTCAAAACGCTTTGACCCTGGCCCACTAGCTCAATGGCAGAGCAACTGACTCTTAATCAGCAGGTTCCAGGTTCGAGTCCTGGGTGGGTCA
>CAYQYJ010000130.1:0-8787 GCA_964421605.1 uncultured Ardenticatenaceae bacterium
CAACCCCCTTCCCCCTAAAGGGGGAAGGGGGCTTTTCGGAGAGGGTGAGGGGCGCTGCGCGCCCCTCGCCCTACATTACCCCTTCCCTGGCGGGGAAGGGGAGATTGCCCGATTATTTTCTTAATGTCCAAAGAGATTGAACCAGGTTCAGCAGATCCAAAATCTACCACGAGTGACACGAGTTTTGCGAATTAGATGCCTTTTTTCGTGCAATTCGTGAAATTCGTGGCGAAAACATTTCTGGACAGTCAACAAAATCGAGTTTGCAGTCATGGAAGAGATCATTAACCAACTAGAAGAAATAAACGAAACGGTATCTATCTTGCGGAGGCGTCTTTGACGTAGCCGGCAAGTTAGTCAAAATTGCGCAGTTGGAGCAACTTTCAACTGAGCCGGGCTTTTGGAATAATCCATCACAGGCGCAGCAAGTGATGCGCGAATTGACGCGGCTGCGCGAACAAGCCATTATCTGGGACAAACTCAGCCACCAGATAGAGGATGCGCTGGTTTTAGCCACGCTGGAAGACAGCGACATCGCCGCGGAACTATCGCACGAAGTGCAGCGATTGCAGGAACAGGTGAATACGTTGGAGTTCCAGACCCTGTTCTCTGGGCCGTATGACGATCGCCACGCTATTTTTGCCATTCACGCCGGCGCCGGCGGCACCGAGGCGCAGGATTGGGCATTGATGTTGCAGCGCATGATCCTTCGTTGGGCTGAAACCCATCAGTTCTCGGTGGAAATTCTAGATCAGAGCGATGGCGACGAAGCAGGCATTAAAAGCACGCTCATGTCCATCCAGGGCGCGTATGCTTATGGCTGGCTCAAATCGGAACGAGGGGTACACCGATTGGTGCGCATCTCCCCATTTGACGCCTCCAGCCGCCGCCACACCTCCTTTGCCAAAATGGAGGCCTGGCCGGATGTGGCCGAAGAGATAGAAATTGAAATTGACGAAAAGGACCTGCGCATTGACCGTTTTCGCGCCAGCGGCGCCGGCGGGCAGCACGTGCAAAAGAACGAGACAGCCATCCGTATCACGCACCTGCCTACAGGCTTTGTGGTTTCCTGCCAGAACCAGCGTTCGTTGACGCAAAATATGGAAACGGCGATGAAGATTCTCAAGGCGCAGTTGTTCGACCTGGCGCAGCAAAAACAGGATGCAGCCATCGCCGAGTTGAAAGGAGATGACGTAGACGCCGGTTGGGGCAACCAGATTCGTTCTTACGTGCTCCATCCTTACAAGATGGTCAAAGACCATCGCACCGGCTATGAAACAGGCAATACACAGGCTGTATTAGATGGTCGTCTGGACGGCTTCATGGAAGCCTTTTTGCGCTATTCGCTGGACCAGCCGACCGCCAGTAAAGTGGGAGAAAGTAATGGCTCAAGGTAAATTATCTGGAGGCAGCAGTAAGGACAGCAGCAAGGCGCGCAGCGACACACCCAGGCGAACTGCGCCGCGACCGCGGCTCGGCGAGAAGCAGCCCAAACCGGCTAACCGTCCCGCCCCAGCGTCCGCCGTTCGCCCGCGCGTACCCACCATGCAGGAGCGGATTGCGGCGCGGCAGCGTTTGCGCCAGCGGGCGGCGCGCGGCTTCAGGCCCATTGCGCCGCCCGTGCGACCGGGCGTGCGACCGGGTGTGGCGGCGGGCGCTGCCGCCGCTGCCACAGCAGTAGCCACGGCAGCGGCAACGCCAACGGCGACGACAACAGCAATGTCAGCCGCAGCCATGGAGCGAAATCAACTGCAAATGCAATTTGATAACGTGCGGTGGCGCTTTTCCTCGTTGGAGGCCTCGGCGCAACTCAGCGATGTGTATCAGGCTATTGGTCATCTGGATTCACGCCTGACACAACTGCCCCTGGAGTTGAATCAACTGCGCAGTCGCGGGTATGTGCACGCGGGGCAGCTTGAGGACAAAATTGCGGCAGTGGATGAGCAGTGGGACCAGGTACGGTCGCAAGTGGAAGCGGCGCTGCGCGAGCAGGTCACCCGTTTGAATCAGGAGCTACGCCAGGTCAGTTTGCAGGTAGCGCGGATGGCGGCAGGAAATCGCGCCAGCATTTCTGCCGCGGACACGGCTGTTAGTGGCCTGTCCCAACGCATTAACGCTGCCGGCAATGCCGTGCGCGGCCTCTACGGTCAAATGGCTGGTGAAATTGACGCCATAGACGGCAACATGGACCAACTGGATGCGATGCTGGACCAGTTCGAGGCCAGCAAAATAGAAATGCGGGAGACCGAAGCCCCGCTGGCGGCAACCGCCGCGGAATGGCATCAAAACAACGAAGAAGGCCCCACCGGTTTCCTGTTCCTGACGGATCAACGACTGCTCTTTGAGCGGAACGAAGAAGTGACAACCAAGAAACTGCTGGGGCTGTTTGCCACAGAAACAGAGAAAGTTCAAGAACTGCTGTTGGAAATCGAAGTAGCGCACATTGACGCCATTGAAGACCTGGAAGAAAAGAGCGGCTTCCTGAGCATGGGCAAAGATGAAATTCTGGAACTGGTGATGAACGCCGCCGCGCCTGTGTCGCGCGCCCGTTTTCATCTGGTTGAGGAGGATTCCACCGCCTGGGCGGCTTTGATCAAGCGCGTCAAGAACGGCGACATTGACGACGACCGGGCTGAGGAGTACATTGACGAAGCGGCAGAGGCGGACGCCGCCGCGCTGACCTTCCCCACGCAGTGCCCGCAATGTTTTGCCCCCGTGCCCCAACCACCGCGCGGCATCACCAGTGTCAGTTGTGACTATTGCGGATCGGTGATCGTGGCCGTTTCGACGCAGGCGGCTGGCGATTAATGGCGCGGACAAACTGACAGTTTGTCCTACATTTTTTTACCGGAGGTGACTTCTGGAAGGATTAGAGCTGGCGCATTTGCTGATAGAGTCCATTCTGGACAAGAAAGGCGCCGACATTTTACTGCTAGACATTCGCAGCAGAAGTATTTTTACCGACTACTTTTTACTGTGTAATGGAGACAACCCACGGCAGTTGAAAGCGTTGGCTGATGCCATTGCCGAAGACGCAAAATATAAAGGGGAAACTTACGCCTGGGGCGTAGAGGGCGACCCGGAAAGCGGTTGGGTGCTGGTGGATTTTGGCGACTTGATTGTGCATATCTTCGCCCCCGAAAAACGCTCCTACTATAATCTGGAAGATTTGTGGAGCAGCGGGCACGTCGTTTTACGTATGCCGTAGTATCTGTTTACCGCAAAGACGCAAAGGGCGCGAAGACTATCTGATTAGTTGCGCCGAATCGTGGTGTTTGTCAGCCCCGCCTGCGGCGGGGCTGACAGACGTTTTGATGGGCAATTTTTGGCGCATACGCGCCAAAAATTACCCGTCACCGATATTTTTGTGGGCCGGTGTGCGGTTAAAGACGCCGCCACAGTTTTGGGGGATTATTCTCGAATCCAGGGATCGGCGTTGCGCTGCCAGGGGACGAGTTCGGCTTCCGTAAAGAATAGATTGACTTCCTTGATGGCGTTTTCGGGGGAGTCGGAGCCATGCACCAGATTACGCCCGATTTCCAGGGCAAAATCGCCGCGAATCGTGCCGGGGGCCGCTGCTGTGGGGTTGGTGACGCCCATTGTGCTGCGCGCCGCGGCGACAGCATCTTTGCCTTCCCAGACCATAGCCACAATGGGACCAGAGGTGATGTACTCAACCAGGCCCTTGTAGAAAGGGCGATCTCTATGCACTTCGTAATGTTTGCCGGCAAGTTCAGGCGACATTTGCATAAACTTCATGCCAACCAGTTTCAAGCCGCGCCGCTCAAAACGGTCAATAATTGCGCCCACCAGACCGCGCTGAACGCCGTCGGGTTTAATCAAGATCAACGTTTTCTCCATAAATTTCTCCATTAAAGGTAATCCATCACCTCGCGGTAGATGTTGAGGGCTTTTTGTAGTTCGCCTTGCTGCATGTAAGCATCGCCTAACAGACGGCGCAGCAAAGGCTGGCGGCGGTGGCGGCTGGAAGCGGCTTCCAGGTCAGGCACAATCAAGGAGAGACCCACGCCCTGTTCGATGAGAGAGCGGTAGAGAGTCAGGGCTTCGGCGATGTTGCCGGCATCTACCGCCGCGCGCGCCTGGTTCAGTTTAGCCATATCCAGGTCAGCTTCTTCTGCTGCCGGCAGAGCGATTGGTTCTGGCGCAGCAGCAGCTTCCACCTTAACTTCTGCTGCTGGCGGCGGCGGCGTCACCGCGGCCGTAGGGAGAACGTCAAGCGGCGGCAGAACAAAATCACTCCCCTGCTCCAGCGCCTCTTCCTCAGCCATCAACCAGTTGTCCAGATCACCCGCTTCCAGATCATCTAACCAGCTTGTATCGCCGTCCAACGTCTCTGCTGACAACCAATCAGGCAAAGATTCAGCCAGGTCTGGCTCGCTCAGTTCCGCCCAGGCATCAACCAGCGCTTCTGTCTGCCTGGTGGGTGTAGGCAGTTCAGCAACAGGTTCGACGGTAGGTAGGGCGGGCTCTGCCGGCAATTCCGTCAGCAACCAATCTAAATCCTCCTCCATCGCAGGCGCAGCCAACGCCTCAGGCGCAGCCACGGGGGCGGCAGCCTCTTCGGCGTCGTCATCCAGCAGCGCCAGCCGCACCAGCCAGGCTAACGCCGCCGCCGAATTGTCGGGCACTGCCTCATCCAGGACAGAACGCGGCGCGGCAGCCGGGGCGAGGGGCATTTCGGCGGCAATCGCGGCGGGTTCGGGCAAAGGCAGTTCGGGTTCCACTATGAGTGTGGGCAGTTCTGCCAGGGGCGCGCCCTGCCGCGCCGCCAGCTTTTCCAGCCAGGCCATTGCTTCTTCGGGGTCTTCGGGGATCTGCGCGGCAAACGCTTCCGCCTCGCTCATTTCCACCAACATGGGCGCACTTTCCTCCACAACCTCGCCCACAGCAGCCGGCTCAACTTCTGCAACGTCAGCGGGCGCGACTTCCGCCGCGGCGGGTTCGGGCCATTCAGCCAGAGTGGGCAGTTCCGCCAGGGGAGCGCCTTGTCGCGCCGCCAACTGTTCCAGCCAGGCTATAGCGGCCTCGGGATCGTCGGGAATTTGAGCAGCAAACAGGTCTGCCGGCAAAGCCTCATCCAGCCATTCAGCAGCAACAGGTTCAGCGGCGACTGGTTCCTCCATTGCGGCGCTGGCCGGTTCGGCGGTGGTCGGTGCGCCGCCCTCATCGCGAATATAGCCCATCGTGGGCAGTTCATCCAATGGCGCGCCTTGCCGCGCGGCTAACTGCTCCAGCCAGGCCATAGCCGCCTCCGGGTCTTCCGGAATTTGGGAAGCAAACATCTCCGCCTCCGCCAGTTCTATGGCGGTTGGTTCAGCGGCGGACTCCACCTCTGCGACTACATCCATCTCTACGGCGGTCAGTTCGGCTGAAGGGGTGGCGGCAGGAGGCTCCTCTGTCATGGTAGGGAGTTCAGCCAACGGCGCGCCTTGCCGCGCCGCCAATTGTTCCAGCCAGGCCATAGCCGCCTCCGGATCGTCAGGCACATCGGCAAAAATGTCCTCGATGTCGGTCTGGTCGGCAGCGGCGACCTCATCTTCGCCCAGGTCAGAAACGGCGGCCATTTCCGCCAGCCAATCCACCGATTCATCTGCGGTCCCACCTGACTCACTTTCCCAATCAGCCGCCTCCAGGTCTGCCAGCCAATCGGTATCCACTGGCGCGCCGCCATCTGCGGCTGGCGCAGCGTCCGGCCAGCGCAGGGTCAATGGTTCTTCTAGCGCAGCGCCTTTGCCGGCAGCAATCTCATCCAGCCAGGTCAAATTAGCCGCATCCGTATCCGGCGACGGCGGTTCAGGCATGGGCTCGGCGGCCGAACTGGGGGAAGGTGTCTTCAGCCAGCCTGGCAGTTCGGCATCCTCCAGATCGGCATCGGATGGCGGCGGCTGCAACCAATCAGGCAGCGCCAGCGCGTCGGCAACCTCCTGGCTGTCCAGATCATCGTGCAGCCAGTCAGGAATCTCATCCAGTTCGGAATCTATTTCCACAACGGAACCCGTTTCCACAGGGGAACCCATTTCCGTGTCAGGAACGGGTTCCGCCGCCAACAAGTCGTCTAAGTCGCCGGTCAGGTCGGGGGCATCCTCGTTGGGCATTTCAGGTTGGTTAATTCTGGGATCGTCGTTCTCGTTCATTTCTCGAACCTCAAACTCTGGCTCCGCAAGCGTTTCATCTTCCTGTTCCGCCATGGCTGCCAGTTGTTGCCAAAAATCAACCGCCGCGGCTGGCGGCGTTAACAAATCTGCCGGCGGCGCGGCGTTCTCCGACTCTGACTCCCGCAGCCAATCGGGCAAGTTCGCCAACATTTCCGGAGCAGGCGACGGGACAGGGGGTGTTATCGCCGGGGTCACAGGCTCGCCATCCCCATGTTCCACCAGGGTCTGATCTAACCAATCGGCAAAATCAGCATCCAGGTCAGCGGCAAGTGGAACGGGCGCGAAAGCCACAGCCTCTTGGCTTTGCTCTGGCTCTGGCTCGTCCATGTCTTCCATTTCTGGCAGGAAGCTGATTACGTCTGCCTCCGTTAACTCTGGCGGACTGGCGGCGGCAGATGGTTCCAGATCAGGGGCGAACAAATCCACGCCCGCCTCCTCGCTAATCTCGCGCAGCCAATCGGGTACAGCGGCAGCCGCTACAGCGGGGATGGGTTCTGGCGCTTTGAACCAATCAATGTTCGGCTTTTCATCAAACCAATCGGCATCCGCCAGATCGCCGGAGGCATCCAACCGCGTCAACTCGCTGACCCAGTCTACACCCGCGGCGACAGCCTCTTCCTCCAGGATGAGGGCAGCATCGTCCAGTTCCTCCACCATCACCAGGTCTGGCAAGGGCAGGGTTCCTTCGATGTGGAAGGCGCTGCCCACGGGCGTCTCTAAAGCGGCGTGTTGGCGGTCCAGCAGGGTCAACGGCTGCAGCCGCTGCAAGTAGTCGTGCGCTTCCTTGGTGCGTCCGGTCAATAACCACACTTCAGCCAGAATGGCGTTGGCTTTGATACAGTTGGGCAACGTTTCCAGCAGATCCAGGCAAATTTCAACCGCATCTACGCGCTGATCGTCGCGCCATAAGGCTTCAGCCAGCAGCGCCTGCAGGTCTACGCGGCTGGGGGCAGTGGCCAGCAGTTCACGCGCGGCGGCAATAGCTTGCGGATACAGCCCGCTGCGGTAATGCAGGCGAGCCAAAGCGCCTGGGGTCAGGCTGAGGCGCTCAGGTGCGATGCCATCCCGCTGCGCATAGAGGGTTTTCAATTCCTCTTGAATAATGGCATTGTAAGGGTCCAGTTCAAAGGCGCGTTCCATATGCCAGATGGCCTGCGCCTGGAGTTGTTCGGCTTTGTAGGCAATGGATAAACCAATGTGGGCAATAAAATCTTCGGGGTCAGCGCTGAGTACACGCTGGAAAACGTCTACGGCGCTACTAAACCGCTGCTGTTCCAGGAAGGCTTTGCCCAGAAGGCGGTAAGTGGCGACGTGGCGCGGATATTGGTTGAGGATATGCCGGCAATGCGCCACCGCTTCTACCAACCGGCTTTCCTCGATCAGTCTGTCAATCCGCTCGTGATAGGCGTGTATCGAAATCTCACTCATCGCTGTTTTGGGTGATGCACCCGCCGCCAATAACCCACATTATGGTCAACTTGGCAGTATTATGCGGACTTTCCCCTAAGAAAGCAAATGCCGCCGCCGCAGATCAGTCACCAACGCGGCCACATCCGCCTCTGGATGGGGCAGAGGCCCTAACGGGTCCTTGACCTGCTGCCGCCCAGTGAGGGCGTATAGCAGGTTACGGACGCCCACCGTGAGCGCGGGCAGCAGATAGCCTCCTTCTAACACAAACAAAATGCGGCCCTGGCAATGTTCGTCAGCCGTTTGCAACAAGGTACGCGCGATCTGGGCGTAGCCGGTGAGCGTCAACCCGGAGGCGGATAAAGGGTCAGCCCAGTGGGCGTCAAATCCGACAGAAATCACCATCAATTCTGGTCGAAATGCAGCAATTTTGGGCAAAACGACGTCGCTAAACAACCGCTGGTAACCGGCGTCGCCCACATAGGTTGGTAAGGGCACGTTCAGGGTATAGCCCTGTCCGCGGCCATGCCCCATTTCGTGAGCCGCGCCTGTGCCCGGATAGAAGTAAAGGGGCAAGTAGAGGTGAAGAGAAATAAAGAGAACGGATGGGTCTTCGTCGAAAATCTCCTGCGTGCCGTTGCCATGATGCACGTCCAAATCCAGGATGAGCACCCGCTGCAAGCCATATCGGGTCTGAGCATGACGGGCAGCGACGGCAACATTGTTGATCAGGCAAAAACCGCTGACCTGGGAGCGCCCGGCATGGTGACCAGGAGGGCGCACCAGCGCCAGACCGTTCTGGCAGCGCGCCGTCATGATCTGGTCCACAGCCACACAACAGCCGCCTGCCGCCAGCAGCGCCAGTTGGTAGCTGGCGTCGGTGACGTAGGTATCGCCGCCAATGACCCCGCCGCCTTCGCCCGCCATCTGTTGCAAGGCATGAAGCAGGCGGGGCGTGTGCACGCACGTGAGTTGTTCGTCTGATGCCGGGGATGCCGGCACGTGCATTACTTGCTGCCAGATGCCATCCGCGCGCAGATAATCGTAAATCGCCTGCGTGCGGGCGGCGTTCTCTGGGTGGTTGGGCCAGGTATGCGCCGCGCCAGGGGCAAAGACAAGACAGGTGGACATTGAACCGCTCACACTGCCATTTTACCCTAATTTTGCCGGCAAGGGGGAAAAAGGCGAACTGACATAAGTCCTA
>CAYQYJ010000131.1:0-8713 GCA_964421605.1 uncultured Ardenticatenaceae bacterium
TTGCTGGCGGTGACGACCTGGTAGCCTTCTTGCTCCAGATAGCCGCGCACCAGGTGGGTTAGTTTGGGTTCATCATCCACAACGAGAATTAGTTTGCTCATATGGCGGCTGATTATAGGTTGGTCGAAGCGGGAAAGCGAATGGTTATCAGAACACAGCAAAAGGGAGCGGCGTGTAACCGCTCCCTCTGTCTGGTGGTCAGGAATGTGGTCAGGTAGGGTTATGGGTTGCCGGCATTCGTCCCCTGCCTGTTCCCGTTCATGCGTCCGTGGGGGCCGGGCGACTGGTATTCGTAATCGTAATCGTGCTGGTGCATGGCGCAGTTGTCACACACGCCGTCCCCATCTGCATCCACGAAATTGGGGCCAGGGCTGTGCGGGCCATTCATAGCGCCCTCTTGATTCTGGACGCCGTAGTTGTAGCGATACAGGTTGGGCGTGCCGTCGCAGTTGTCGCATACGCCGTCGCCGTCTTCGTCTACAAAGTTAGGGCCAGGGCTGTAAGCGCCGGTCGTATCGGCGGTATAGCCTTTGCGGGCGCGCATCACGCCGCTCTGGTCGCAAACGCCGTCGCCATCAGCATCCAGGAAAGCGCGTTGAATAGTCGCGTTACCAGACGCGGGCGCCTCATCGGCTAAGGAAAGCGAAGCGGCGGTTAGCGATACCGCCAGCACAATAACAATGGTTAACAGTAATTTCTTCATTGGGTTACTCCTGCGAAAATAGTGACCAGTGACGAGTGGTCAGTGGTCAGAAAATTCGTGCCATTGGTGGCAAGATTTTCATTCATAGGTTTTTTCTGTCGAGAAACCGCTCATCCGCATATTGATAGCATATGCACCTGGTATGAAGAAGTTGTGAAGCTGATGTAGAAAGGGTATGAAGCGGCTGGCGCGGGCAGGATGCAGGCTATCAGCGTTTGCCGCCAGGGTGTAGTGGCTAGCTTGAAGCCTGGGCAAAATCAGGTAGACTAACGCGCTATGCGTAAACAACAAACGAACTATGTGTCAGAAAAGCTAGAAGCGCGCCCCCGTCCAGAAAAGGGGCGCTTTGGTTTGTTTGCTCGCCAGGCAGTGCCGGCAGGCGAACTGCTGCTGGTCTGGGGCGGACGAGTCGTCACAGGGGTGGAGTGGGCCACGCTGTCGCCGCAGAATCGCGAGCACAGCGTACAGGTGGAAGAGGACTTGTACCTGGTGGGGTATGAGGGAATGGAGCCGGACGCGGGCGATTATATTAACCACAGCTGTGAGCCAAACGCAGGCTTGCGCGGTCAGATTGCGGTGGTGGCGATGCGGGACATTGCGCCTGATGAAGAGATTTGCTTCGACTATGCCATGAGCGACGGCAGCCCGTATGATGAGTTTGCGTGCGCTTGCGGGATGCCGGCATGTCGCGGACAAATCACAGGGAATGACTGGCAGCGCCCGGCGTTGCAGCAGCGTTACCAGGGGTACTTTTCCCCTTACTTACAGCGGCGCATTGCAGCACAGAAGTAACGCACCCACCCAGGTCGCCTTTTTCAAGAGGCGGCGCTGCGGGTATAATGCCGCCCATGTTTGAATTCGAGTTATTGGCAACAGATGCCGGCACAGGGGCTCGTGCCGGCATTTTTCACACCCCGCATGGCCCCATCCCTACCCCCGTTTTCGCGCCCGTCGGCACACAAGCCACCGTCAAAGCCCTGCGTCCCCACGATCTGCACGAGCTTGGGGCTGCCCTCATCCTCAGTAACACCTACCACCTCTACCTCCGCCCTGGAGATGAACTCATTGCCGGCATGGGCGGGCTGCACCACTTCATGGGCTGGGATGGCCCCATCCTCACCGACAGCGGCGGCTTTCAAGTATTCAGCCTTAGCGACACGCGCACCATTGACGACGACGGCGTCACCTTCAAATCCCACCTGGACGGCTCTCGCCACCGCTTCACGGCGGAAAAAAGCATCGCCATCCAGGAAAATCTGGGGGCGGACATCATCATGGCTTTCGACGAATGCCCCCCACCCACCGACCGCGCTTATGTGGAACAGTCGCTGCACCGCACCCACGCCTGGGCCAGCCGCAGCCTGGCGGCGCAAAAACGCCGCGACCAGGCGCTCTTTGGCATTGTCCAGGGAGGCGTCTTCCGCGACCTGCGCGAAGAAAGCGCCGCTTACTTAACGGCGCTCAATTTTCCGGGCTACGCCATTGGCGGGCTGGCTGTGGGCGAGACGAAAGCGCAAATGCACCAGGTTTTAGAGTGGGTCAACCCCATTCTACCCGCCGCCAGGCCCCGCTACCTGATGGGGGTAGGCGCGCCAGAAGACCTGGTCAATGGCGTTATTCGCGGCGTAGACATCTTTGATTGCGTGCTGCCCACCCGCATTGCCCGTAATGGGGCTGCCCTGGTTCCTGGCGGGCGCATCAATTTACGCAACGCCCAATATAGCCGCGATCCCGCCCCCTTGCTCGAAGGCTGCGCCTGTTATGCCTGCACCCATTTCAGCCGCGCTTACGTGCGCCACCTGGTGCAAGCCAATGAAATCCTGGCGCACATTCTGCTGACTACGCACAACGTTCACTTTTTGCTCACCCTGATGCGCGACCTGCGCCAGGCCATTCTGACAAACACCGCCGCTGCCTTCGCCGCTGCATTTCTGGCCCACTATCCGGCGCCAGAACCGGCTGAAACCTCGACTGCGTAACGTTACTATGCGGACCTGGCGGGGTTTTATCTGGTTGTCTGCCAGTTGTAACAGGCATGGAAACCTACCAGGTCTTTCGGCTGCTTCATAAGGAATCGCTATGGATTGGTTGGAAGCTATTCTGTTAGGTTTTGTGCAGGGGGCCACGGAGTTCTTACCTATCTCCAGCTCGGGTCATTTGTTGCTGATACCCAGTTTACTGCAACTGCCTGAACCTGGGCTGAATCTGATCGCCATTGCCCATCTGGGCACATTGATGGCGGTTCTGGTCTATTTCTGGCGCGATTTGTGGCGCATTTTGCTTGGTTTTCTCAGCGGCTTGTGGCAGCGTCGCCCCATGGCGTCTACGGAAGCGCGGCTAGGGTGGTTTATTTTGGTGGGCTCCGTGCCGGCAGCCGCAGCGGGCTTGACCCTAAAAGATTTCTTTGATTCTGTTTTCGGGCAACCGACCATAGCCGCCATTTTGCTTCTGGTCACAGCGGCGCTGCTCATTGGCGGCGAACGGCTGCTTACGGGGCAAAAAGGATTGGCGCAAATGGGTTGGCGCGACGCCATCGTCATTGGCTTGATGCAAATGCTGGCTTTGCTGCCAGGCATTTCCCGCAGCGGCAGCACCATCACGGCTGGGCTGGCGCGGGGGCTCGATCGGGCCACAGCCGCCCGCTACAGCTTCTTACTAGGAACCCCCGCTATTGGCGGCGCGGGCCTGTTAGCCGTCTCCGATCTGCTCCAGACGCCTGATCTTGCCACGCAGACGCCTTTCCTCTTGCTCACCTTCGCCACTGCCGCCCTTGTGGGCTACGCCTGCATTCACCTGCTGCTGCAGTGGCTGCGCCAGCGCACGCTGTATGGCTTTGCCGCCTACTGCGCCGCCTTCGGGCTGTTTTACCTGGCTGCGGCGTGGCTGGGGCTGGTATGATTCCCAAACGGCGCATACCCTGGCGCTGGCTAGGCTGCTTAATCGTGTGGCTGGTCTCCTGCCAACAACCCGCTGTACTCCCGCTGCCGCCGCCCACGCCTACTTCTCCCCCTGTCAACTTGCATCTGGGCATCACCGACACCGCCACAAACCTGGTTGAGTTGATAACGCCTGCCTATGGGGTTCACACTACTCAAGCCAGATTGGAACTAGTCACAGGCAACGACGAGGCTCTTTTGGCAGACCTGGACCAAAAGTTCCTGGACGCCATTCTGGTGCACGCCATCCCCGAAAATCGGGACGACTGGTTCAACCCCATAGCCGTAGATGGTCTGGTCTTTCTCATCCACCCCGACAACGGGATCAGCAGCCTGACGCCCAACCAGATCCAGGATATTTTCAGTGGGCGGACGCTCACGTGGGCTGGCGTTGGCGGCGAAGATCAGCCTATCCAATTATTGACGCGCGAAGCCGGCGCCGGGGCGCGCACCCTTTTCCAGGCGCGCATTATGGCGGAACAACGGGTATCCATCACCGCCCTGGTGCAGCCGGACGACGCTGCTATGCAGCAAGCTGTGGTCGCTACGCCTGGCAGTATTGGTTACAGCATGATGGGGCAGAGCAGCAGCCAGGTTGGCGCGCGCATGTTGGCTGTAGCGGGCATATCGCCAACCCCAGCCACAACAGCCAACCAGACGTACCCCCTTAGCGCCCCACTCTACTTTGTCAGCCAGGCAGAGCCGCAGGGAGAACTGCGCGCCTTTCTGGCCTGGCTGCAAAGCGAGGCGGGACAGGTTCTGCTCAGTGAAAAATATGGGCGAGTACGCTAAAATAAAGGGCAAACAGAACGCGGATGGCCTGACTTTGCGCCTTGCATCCGCATGAAACCAGTTCCCAGGAGTTTATTGTGAACACCGAGCATTACATTGAACTTGACGAAACATACAGCGCCCATAACTACCATCCGCTCGACGTGGTCATCGAGCGAGGCGAAGGAGTATGGGTTTATGACGTGGACGGTCACAAATATCTGGATTGCCTCAGCGCCTACTCAGCCGTCAACCAGGGACATTGCCATCCCAAAATCAAGGAAGCGGCTGTAACCCAACTGGAGCGGGTTACGCTTACCTCGCGCGCCTTTCGCAATGACCAGATGGGGCCATTTTTGCAGGAGTTGTGCCAGTTAACGGGTTATGAGCTGGCGCTGCCCATGAATACGGGGGCGGAAGCGGTGGAAACGGCCCTGAAAGCAGCGCGCAAGTGGGGGTATCAGGTGAAGGGCGTGCCGGCAGACCAGGCAGAAATCATCGTTTGCGCGGGCAACTTTGCCGGCAGAACCGTTACCATTGTGGGTTTCTCCAGCGAACCACAGTATAAGCAAGACTTTGGGCCTTTTACGCCGGGCTTTGTGACCGTTCCCTTTGGCGACGCCGCCGCGCTGGCAGCCGCCATCACGCCCAACACGGTGGCTTTTTTGCTGGAGCCGATTCAAGGCGAAGGCGGCGTGGTGGTTCCTCCAGACGGTTATCTGGCGCAAGCGGCGGAGATTTGCCGCCGAAACAATGTGCTGTTCATGGCAGACGAAATCCAGACAGGTTTGGGGCGCACGGGCAGCCTGTTCGCCTGCGACCATGAAAACGTTCGTCCCGACGTCATGATCCTGGGCAAGGCATTGAGCGGCGGCTTCTACCCGGTTTCGGCTGTACTCAGCCAGAAAGAAGTGCTGGGGCTGTTTCGTCCGGGCGACCACGGCAGCACATTCGGCGGCAACCCATTGGGAGCAGCCATTGCCCGCGCCGCCCTGGAGGTTTTGGTGGAAGAAGAAATGCCGCAGCGGTCGCGCGAATTAGGAGAGTATTTCAAAGGCAGGCTGCTGCGCATCGAAAGCCCCCACGTCAAAGAGGTGCGCGGGCGCGGTCTGTTCATTGGCGTGGTGTTGCATACCAAAGCCCGCCGCTTTTGCGAAGCGCTGCAAGAACGGGGCATCCTGTGCAAAGAAACCCACGATACCGTCATCCGCTTTGCGCCGCCCTTAGTCATCAAGAAAGAGGAAATAGATTGGGCCATAAGCCAGATTGAACCTGTTCTAATGATGCCCTGACACCCTGGAATAACATGGCTAAAGATACTCCCCCCACCTATCGTCATCTAGTTATTTACGAAATATACGTGCGCAACCACGGGCCTAACGGCACGTTCGCCGACGTGGAAGCTGATTTGCCACGCCTCAAAAGCATGGGCGTGGACGTCGTCTGGTTTATGCCCATCCATCCTATTGGCCGCGTGCAGCGCAAAGGCAGCCTGGGTTCCCCCTACGCCATCAGCGACTACACGCAAATAAACCCTGAATATGGCAGCAAAGCAGATTTTGCCCGCCTGGTAGAAACAGCCCATAGTTTGGGGCTGAAAGTGATGATTGACGTCGTCTACAATCACACGGCGGTGGATTCTGTGCTGGTGCGGGAGCATCCCGAATGGTTTCACCAGGACGAGCAGGGCCGCCCATTCACTACGGTACCTGAATGGAGCGACGTCATTGACCTGAAATATGGCGATGAGGCGCTCAACGCTTATTTAATTGATGCGCTCAAAGGATGGGTAGCGCTGGGCGTGGATGGTTTTCGCTGCGATGTGGCCTCCATTGTGCCGCTGGAGTTCTGGCGGCAGGCGCGGCGAGAGATAGCCGCTGTGAAGCCGGGCGTCATCTGGCTGGCGGAATCGGTGCATCTCAGCTTTATTGAGGGGCGGCGGCGGGCGGGACTGAGCGGTCACGCCGATGCAGAGATTTATGAGGCTTTCGACCTCACTTATGATTACGACATCTGGTCGGGGTGGGAGGCGGCGGTTGCCGGCATTTCGCCCATTAGCGACTATCTGCAAACGCTGCGGCTGCAAGACACCATCTACCCGGCTCACTTTATAAAGATGCGGTGCGTAGAAAATCACGACCAGGTGCGCATTGCTGCCCGTGTGCCCGACCGCGCCCGCAACCAGGCGTGGACGGCTTTTGCCGCCTTCAACAAAGGCGCTTTCCTGATTTATGGCGGGCAAGAGTCAGAAAATCGTCACACGCCTTCCCTGTTTGAGCAAGATAAGGTGGAGTGGAGCGACTATGCGCTGCAGCCATTCCTGACAAAGCTGGCGCAATTGAAAAAAGACCCTTTTCTGACAACGGGGCAGTTTACGCTGCTGTCCGGCGAACCAGCCATTCTGGCTTGCTGGCAAACGGCGACGGGCGGCTTGCTGGGCGTGTTTAATGTGTCTGGTCGCGGCGGGCAGTTGGCGCTGCCGCTGCCCGATGGCGTTTATGAGGATGCGCTGCATGGTGGGCAGGTGACAGTGATGGGAGGAGGAGCGGAGATGCCGGCATCTGCCGCCATCCTGCGCTACCATACCCCTATCGAAACCCCGCTGGTTTACGCGCCGTTACTCGACTACCGCAGCTAACATGGCAACCAGCCTGAGGAGGCTTATGAACATTCAGATAACTTCAGGCAGCATCCAGGATACGGCTGCCGATACCCTCATTGTCAATCTATTTTCAGGCGTGACCACGCCCGCAGGCGCTACGGGAGCGGTGGATCAGGCGCTGGGCGGGGCGATCAGCGAGTTGATTGCCGCGGGCGACCTGACAGGCAAAACGGGCGAGGTGGGTGTGTTCTACCCGCGCGGGACCATCCTGGCGCAGCGGGTGTTAGTTGTGGGCCTGGGCGCGCGGGAAAAGTTCAATTTAGATGGGGTACGGCGGGCGGCAGCTGCCGGCATCCGGCGCGCCCGCGAACTCCAGGCGCGGCAAGTAGCTACCATTGTACATGGCGCAGGTATCGCCAACCTGGACGCCGCCGCCGCCGCACAGGCAACCGTAGAAGGCAGTCTGCTGGCGCACTACCGCTTTGATGCACCCAAACAGCAGGAGGAGGCACACGAAATTGAGCAGTTGCTGCTGGTGGAGTTTAATGAGGCTAAACTGCCGGCAATACATGCGGGAAAAGAGATAGCCGAAGCGCTGGCGGCAGGCGTTTTCCTGGCGCGCGATCTGGTCAACATGCCGCCCAATTACGCTACGCCTTTGCGCCTGGGGCAAGCTGCCCGCGACATTGCCGCCGCGCATAACATGATGGTGACGATTGGCGACCGCGAATGGGCGGCGGCGCACAAGATGGGCGCATTTTTAGCTGTGGCTAAAGGGGCAGGGGATGAGCCGCAGTTTGTGGTATTGGAGCACAATGGCGAGCGGGATGACCTGGAAACTATTGTCCTGGTGGGCAAAGGCATTACGTTTGACACGGGCGGCATCACGCTCAAACCCGGCGCGGATATGTGGGAAATGAAGTCCGACATGGGTGGGGCGGCGGCGGTGCTGGGGGCAATGAAAACGGTAGGGATGCTCAACCTGCCGCTGCGGGTGATTGCCATTGCGCCTTGCACAGAAAACAAGCCCGATGCGCACGCTTACCGTCCGGCAGACGTGATTACAGCCAGCAATGGCAAAACGATTGAGATCATCAGCACGGATGCGGAAGGTCGGCTGGTGTTGGCGGATGCGCTGGTCTATGCCAGCCGTTACCAACCTAAAGCGGTGGTAGACCTGGCGACGTTGACGGGCGCGTGTGTGGTGGCGTTGGGGAGGGAGATTGCTGCCGGCATTTTCAGCAACGACTCCACCTTACAGCAAAAACTGGTAAATGCCGGCGCAGCTACCCAAGAACGCTTGTGGCCCCTGCCCCTGTGGGAGGATTACCAGGAAGCGATTAAATCTGACGTAGCAGATATGAAGAACAGCGGCGGGCGCTTTGGCGGTGTGGCTACCAGCGCCGTTTTCTTGCAAGCATTTACGGATTATCCCTGGGCGCATCTGGATATTGCCGGCATGGCGCTGGCATCTAAAGACAAGGGCTACATCCCGCGCGGCGGCACGGGCTTTGGCGTGCGCCTGCTGGTGGAATTCCTGCGCCAGTGGGGAGGATGAGCTACACACCCTGGTGAAAAACGTAGCCGCAGAACCATCTGGGGAGAGGTAATATTGGCCTGCATGGTGCGTTTGAGGGATACCTGCTGCCACAGTGACGGGTTGCCAACATCAACAAAGCTGGCAACCCGTCACCTGATCAA
>CAYQYJ010000132.1:0-8630 GCA_964421605.1 uncultured Ardenticatenaceae bacterium
GCATTGTCCTGCAAATCCTTGGGGCGCTGAATCAGCGTCTCATGGTCATCCGACGTGTCAAAAAAGCCGCCGTTTTCTTCGTCCCCAAAATGAACCAGCATTTTATCTGCCAGTTCCCGCGCCCAAACGAACCAGCGTTCCTCAAATACCGCCTGATACAGCGCCAGCAGCCCATCTGCCAGGTAAGCATAATCCTCCAGATAGGCGTTATATCGCGCCTGGCTGCCAGCTTTCCAGGTGCGCCAGAGCCGTCCATCAGGGCGGCGCATGGCGCGCTGCAAAAATTCAGCGTTGTCCACCGCCGCTTGCAAATAATCTGGTCGCCGCAGGACGCGCCCCGCTTCGGCGAACGCCGCCAGCATCAGCCCATTCCAGGCGGTCAGCACCTTGTCATCCAACCCGGGCCAGACCCGCTGCGCCCGCGCCTGATATAACGCATGTCGCGCCGCTTGCAGCCGCGTTCTCAGTTCGTCGGGCGCCAACCGCAGCCGGCTGGCAACCTCATCTAACATGCGCGGCACGTGCAGGATGTTGCGCCCTTCCCAGTTGCCCCGCTCGCTGACCCCATAATACGCCAGAATCAGTTCCGCCTCGTCGCCCAACGCCTGGCGCATCTCTTCAGGCCGCCAGACGTAAAACTTACCTTCCACCCCTTCGCTGTCCGCATCCTGGCTGCTGAAAAAACCGCCGTCAGGATGCCGCATCTCCCGCAAAATATAGTCCAGCGTCTCTTCCACTATGCGGCGATAGAGCGGCTTACCCGTTAACTGCCAGGCGTGCAAATAAATGCGGCTCAACTGGGCGTTGTCATACAGCATTTTCTCGAAATGGGGCACAAGCCAGCGCTCGTCCGTGGCATAGCGGGCAAAGCCGCCGCCAAGCTGGTCATAGATGCCACCGTGAGCCATCTTCTCCAGGGTATATTCAGCCATGTGCAAGGCGTCGGCGTCGCCGCGCCGCACGTAGTCGCGCAGCAGAAATTCAATCGTCATAGGCTGTGGGAATTTGGGCGCGCCGCCAAAACCGCCTTGTTCTTCATCAAAACTGCGCTGCACTGCCGCCAGCGCGCGGGCAAACAAGTCGCTCTCCAGCGCCTGCCCCTGCCCGCGCAAATCCACATCCCGTTGCAAGAAATCAGCCAACTCCCGCGCCCCCTGCCGCATCTCCTCCCGCCGATCGCGCCACGCCTGGCTGATGCTGGCTAAAACCTGGTGGAAGCTGGGCATACCATAGCGCGGCGCCGGCGGAAAGTAAGTGCCGCCGTAAAATGGCTCCCCAGTAGGCGTCAGAAAAACCGTCATGGGCCAGCCGCCGCTGCGGGTCATGGCAATGACCGCCTGCATGTAAATGCTGTCCAGGTCGGGTCGCTCTTCCCGATCCACCTTGATATTCACAAAGTGGCGGTTCATATACGCGGCGGTTTCCTCGTCTTCAAAGGATTCGTGGGCCATGACGTGACACCAGTGGCAAGCCGCGTAGCCAATACTCAACAAAATGGGCTTGTCCTGCGCCTGCGCCAGGGACAACGCTTCCGATCCCCAGGGGTACCAGTCTACCGGATTGTGGGCGTGCTGTAATAGATAAGGGCTGGTTTCGTTTTGCAGATGGTTGGGCATAAAAGGTTCCTAGCTGCCGCCAGCGCGCAAGCCAGCAGCCAACGCCTGGACAAAGCGAGCGGCGGCGGCGGGTTTGTCGGCGGCGGCGTTGACGGCGTCAATCAGGGCGCTGCCGACGATGACGCCATCGGCAAACCGCCCAATCTGGCCCGCCTGGGCAGGGGTGCTGACGCCAAACCCCACGGCAACAGGTACGTCTGTTTGGGTGCGCACACGGCGCACGAACTGTTCCAGGTTGGCGGCAACCCGGGCGCGGGCGCCGGTGACCCCGGTCACGCTGACCATGTAGATGAAGCCGTGGGCGCGCTGCAAGACGGACTGGACGCGGTCGGGACTGCTGGTGGGAGCCAGGAAGTAGATCAGGGCAATGCCGGCATCCGCCGCCGCCCCCGCCAACGAATCCGCTTCTTCTGGCGGCAAATCGGGCACAATCAGCCCATCTACGCCCGCCGCCGCCGCATCCTGGGTATAAGCCGCTTCCCCGTAAGCTAGAATGGGGTTGTAATATCCCAGCAGCAGAATGGGCGGCGTGACGCCGCGCTGGCGCAGTTCGCGCACCATCTCCAGGCAAGCGCGGCTGGTTACGCCCTGCGCCAGCGCCGCTTGCGTGCTGTGCTGAATCGTTGGCCCATCCGCCAGCGGGTCGCTGAAGGGTACGCCCAATTCCAGCAGGTCGCTGTATGGCGCAATCGCTTCCACCACCGCCAACGAGGTGTCCCGGTCTGGATAGCCCAGCGTGAAATAAGGCATCAGGGCCGGGTGCGCCCCTGTACGGGCAAATGCCGCCCTAATGCGCGCTGTGGCTGGAAAAGCAGTGACAGAATTCAGCATAGGAGTTCCCCAAACGGAACGCCGGCTTCCAGCCGGCTCTTGCCAGCAAGGATGCCGGCAGTCCACTTTTTTCTTGAACCGGTTTTCGCCCGGCTGGCGTCAAACCAACGGCAGATTGGGCGAGACATCCAGGTCCAGGCTGTCTCGCTGCCCGTGCAAGAAACGCCAGTGGGCCGCGGCGGCAATCATAGCGGCGTTGTCCGTGCATAAAATGGGCGGCGGATAGCGCACGGGCAAATCAAGCTGGGCCGACATTTCCTGCCGCAGCCAACTATTGGCGGAGACGCCACCCGCCATATGCACCGCTGTAACCTGGTGCGCCTGTGCCGCCTGTGCCGTTTTCCGCACCAGAACGTCCACCACCGCCGCCTGGAAACTGGCTGCCAGGTCGTTCACGGGCAGGCGATCCGGTTCATAACGTTTCGTGGCGCGCAATACGGCTGTTTTCAAGCCGCTGAAGCTAAAATTAAATGAATCGTCCGCCACTGCGCGGGGAAACTTAAAGGCGTTGGGGTTGCCCGCGCGCGCTGCCTGATCAATGCTGGGCCCGCCAGGATACGGCAGCCCCAGCAGCCGCCCCACCTTGTCAAACGCTTCGCCAGCAGCGTCATCCAGCGTACCGCCCAAATGCTGGTATCGCCCATGATCGCTCATCAAATATAGTTCGGTATGCCCGCCGCTAACCACCAGGGTTAAAACGGGAAAGCGAATGTCGGCGGCGTGCTCCGTTAACCACAAGGAATAAATATGCCCTTCAATGTGGTTAATGCCCAACAAAGGCTTGCGCCGGGCCAGGGCCAGCCCCTTGGCCACGTTCATCCCCACCAACAACGACCCCACCAATCCAGGCCCGCGCGTAACCGCAATGCAATCCAGGTCGTCGTATCCCAGGTGGGCTTCGTTCATGGCGCGGTTGATGACGGCGTAGATGACTTCGATATGCTTGCGCGAAGCCACTTCGGGGAAAACGCCGCCATATTGGGCGTGCAAATCCGTCTGGCTGGCGATAACGTTGCTCAAGATAGCGGCGCCGTAAATGGCGGCGCCCTGGGCGGCGCCGTTTTCCACCACCGCCGCCGAAGTTTCGTCGCAGGAGGTCTCAATAGCCAGAATGCGTGTGAACGGCTTGTTTTGACTCATAGAACTTGCCTCCGCTAGCCGCGACAGGCGGCGATACACGACCGCAGCGCTGCCGGCAGCAGCGCCTCCTGACCCGGCAGCAAAGTGCGCGGGTCCAACAGCAGGCGATCATCAGCGATGCGCGCAATCACAGGCGGATCATGGCGACGCAGGCGCATGGACAGACAATGGGGGGAGAGATCGCCAATAGATAGCAGTTGCGTGGGCAATTGCGCCCCTGGTAGGCTGCCGCCGCCAACAGTGGAAAAACCGGGCGCGGATTCCACGCGGGCGTCCACATCAGCCAACGCCGTTATCCAGGCTTCTACCTGAGCCACCAACGCCGCCAGCGGGCGGCTAATCATGCGCCAGACGGGAATATCGCGGGCAGCGCGATCGGTCAGGTAAGCCGTTAACGTGGCTGACAAAGCCGCCAGGCATAACTTATCAGGCCGGACAGCGCGCGCCAGGGGATGCTGCCGGCATTTCGCCACCAGATCAGCCCGTCCACATAAAATACCCGCCTGCGGTCCTCCCAGCAGCTTGTCGCCGCTAAACGCCGCCAGGTCTACGCCCGCCGCCAGGCTGTCCGTCACCAGCGGCTCCGCGTCCAGGCCATAAGCGGCTGTATCCAGCAGCGCGCCGCTGCCCTGGTCAAACAGCAAGGGCACATTATGGCGATGCGCCAGTTCAGCCAGCTCTGCCAGGGCCGGTTCGCTGCTAAAACCAATGATCTGGTAGTTGGAATGGTGCGCCGCCAGGATCGCCGCCGTATTGTCGCCAATAGCCATCTCATAGTCGCGCAAATGGGTGCGGTTGGTTGTCCCCACTTCCACCAGGCGACAACCAGACTGCGCCATCACGTCCGGCACACGGAACCCGCCGCCAATTTCCACCAACTGCCCGCGGCTGATAATGACTTCTCGCCCGTGGCAAAGGGCGGAAAGCATCAGCAAAACGGCGGCAGCATTGTTATTCACCACGCAAGCTGCTTCCGCCCCCGTCAGACGCCGCAGCAGAGGCTCCGCATGGGCAAAACGGGAGCCGCGACTGCCCGCTTCCAGGTCGTATTCGAGCGCGCTATAGCCGGCGGCAGCCTGGACCGCCGCCAGCGCCGCCTGGCTCAATGGGGCGCGCCCCAGGTTGGTGTGAATAATGACGCCCGTGGCGTTAAGCACCGGGCGCAGGCTGGGCGCAAGCAAGTCCGCTAACCAATCGGCGGCGGCAGCCACGTAGGCGTCTGGCTCCATCAGGCGCAAATGCCCATCCCGAATCTGGCGGCGCTGCTCGTCCAGCACGGCGCGCAGCGCCTCAAGGGTCAGGTCGCGGCCATATTGGGCTATGAGGGGGGCAGATGCCGGCAAATTCAGCAGCTTATCTACACCGGGCAACTGCCGCCACAACGCCTGGCTCGCCTCGCCGCTCACTGGATCCCCTTGAGTACGTTTTGCTCCGCAGCGGCGCGGCTGCGCACTTGCAGCAGCAGTTCCACCAGCAGCAAGACAGCCGCCACCAGCAGCGCCGCCGCCACCGTCAGCGTCCGGTTCATGCGCAGCCAGACGCAAAACGCGCCCCACACCCCCAGCCACATGGATTGCCGCAGCGTCACCAGGTAATGACTGTGCCCCAGGTTAAAACGTTTGTTGAGGAAATAGACCAGGGGCAGCGCCAACCCGGTAATGGAGACCAACACCAGGGACAGAAACGCAATAACCATCTCTGGCAGCGCCGCCGCCAGCAGCATGGCTGGATCTGCCTGGTCTTGAGCCAACGCCCGCAGCAGATCAATCCGCTGCGCGGCGTCAAACAACCATAATGAGGTCAAATGGTTTAGCGCCAGCAGCCCCACCGCCAGCAGCAGCAAGCCTATCAGGAAATAAGGAATAACGCCCAATCGCTCAATTCGTTCGCGCATAGGGGAATTATACCAGAGGTTGCCGGCATGGGTAACACCTCAATAAACTGTGATGCTCTCTCTCTCGGCATACCAGCCCGACAAAGCGGGCGAAAAAATATCGGCGACGGGTAATTGGGGGCGCCTGGGCGCCCCCAATTACCCATACAAATGGGTATCCGCCCCGCCTGCGACGGGGCGGACACCCCCCATCGGGCTGATGAGTCACGGGCGGCTACGGCGTCAGGCGACTGGCTGTGGTTGTAACAGTTCTTCCAGCGTATCCACCATGCGTCCCAAAACCTGGAACGTTTGCTCAACCGGTTCTGGCGACAGCATATCCACGCCTGCCAGGCGGAGCGACTCTAACGGATAGCGGGAACCGCCCGACTTCAGGAAAGCCAGGTAGTTGTCAACCGCATTCGGCTCCTGGCGCAAAATCTTTTCCGCCAGGGCGTGCGCGGCAGAAATACCCGTGGTGTACTGATAAACGTAGAAATTGCTATACAGATGAGTGGCGAACATGGCCCAGGTAATGCCTGTGCGCTCCCGATCCATTTCCAGTTCCGCGCCATACCCTTCGGCGAACAAATCAGCCATCAACGCAATCAGGTCGTCCGCTGTAAAAGGTTCGCCGCGCTCGGCGCGTTCGTGAATTTCTAGCTCAAAGCGGGCCAACGTGGGCATCACGAAGAAGTAGCGGTGGAAGTTGGACATGGCTTCTTCGATAATGGCAATGCGAAACGCGGGATCGGCGGAGTTTTCCATCAGGTAAGCGCGCGTCATAGCCTGGTTAAAGTTAGAAGCCACCTCCGCTTCAAACAAGGTATAGCGCGCGTATACCAATGGCTGGTTGGCGCGGGAGTAGTAAGAGTGCATAGAGTGGCCCAACTCGTGCGCCAGGGTGCTCATGCTAAACAGATCATCCACGTAGCTCATGAAGATAAAGGGATGGGTTCCGGGCGCGCCTGTGGAATAAGCGCCCATGCGCTTACCCTGGTTGGGGTAAATGTCCACCCAGCGCTCCTGTAAAGCGCCGCGGCGCAGAATTTCTACATATTCATCGCCCAAAGGGGACATGCCCGCGCTGATCCAATCAATCGCTTGCCCAAAAGGAACGGCTTGTTTCTGGCTGGTCAAAGGCGCTTTAATATCCCATTCGTACAGGGTATCGTACCCCAACGCCTGCCGCCGAATACGCCAGTAACGGTGCCAGGTGGGTAAGTTAGCCTTAAAGGTGTTGATGGTGTTGTGGAAAACCTCAGTGGGCACATGGTAGGCGGACATGGAGGCTTCCAGACTGGATTGGTAGTTGCGGGCGCGCGCGTAGAAAACGTCTCGCTTGACGCCCGCGCTGAGGCAGTTAGCCATGGTGTTTTTGTAAGCCAGATGGGCGTCGGCATAGTTGGTCCAGGCGGTGCGGCGCACAGCGCGATCCGGATCGGTAATAAGGGCGCCAAGGGTGCTCTGCGCCAGCGGGTGGCTTCCTTCATTGCTGTCGACAGCGGGGGCGTAGGAAAGGTCCGTATTGACCAGGATGCCGTGGGTGGCGGTGGCTGTGCCGGCAAAATCGCTCAACTGCCCCAGGATAGCCTCCACTTCCGCCGAACGCACGTGCGGCGCGCGCTTCTCCAGCCTATCAAAGTAATGTCCATAAATGGAAAGCCGTGCTTCGCTGGCTACCCATTGCCGCAGCGTCTCAAACCCAATCTGTAACAGCTCTGGTTCGGCAAAAGCCGTCACCGTGGACACTTGCCCAAACAGTTCGCGCGCCCGGCCAAATCGGGCATTCGCCGCCTGGTCAGCCGAGTCCACGCTGACGCCCATGCTGGCGTAAACAAAGATGCGGTATGCCTGCGATACTACGTCCTCATACGCCTGCTGCCACTCTGCCAGCACAGCGGCGCTGTCGCTTAACCGCCCGCGATAAGCCGCCAGTTCGGGCAATCGGGCTTTAACTTCGTCTACTGCCGCCGCCCACGCCGCGGGCGTCGGGAAAATACTATCTACGTCCCACGTATGTGGCACGGGAACTTCATCTCTTTTGGGGAGTGTATTGGACATGGATCTTCCTCCGAAGGTGTGAGGGCTGTTCAGGGTTTCGCCGGGCGCAGCATAATCCGCAAAAGCAGCCGCCGCCGGATTCCCCAAAGCCGTAATCAATAATAGCGCAACGCCATGCTAAATTGTACCGTGAATGGGCAAAATGTGTTAGACAAATATCTACCATTATTTTTACCCTTTTACTTTCCTAATCCCTAAATGTGAGAAAGGGGCGCATTTACAAGAAGTACGTTAGAAACAACATCGGCTGCTTGACATGACCTGGACAAAATGACAAAATCATAGCTAATAAGCGCACCATATCCAGGAGAATGACACAATCAACATTTCGCCCGGCATGGATATGGGCAAGTCGTTGTTAAGACGCTGCTGTCTGCCACAACGCAACTGATGTGACATATGCACAAGAGGAGTTGGGCATGTACTTCGATCCTTTGTATTTGCTGTTTGCACTGCCGGCATTACTGCTCGGTCTTTTCGCACAGGCTCGCGTCAAAAGCAATTTCAACAAATACAGCCGTGTAGCCACCATGCGCGGCGTCACGGGCGCCCAGGTAGCGCGGGCGCTGCTGGACTCTTTTGGGCTGCACGATGTCCAGGTGGAGGCGGCGCGTGGCTTTCTCACAGACCATTACGACCCTCGCTCCAAGACGCTGCGCCTGAGCGAAGCCACCTATGCCAGTCCCAGCATTGCCGCCGTTGGCGTTGCCGCGCATGAAATGGGCCACGCCTTACAACATTCGCAAAATTACGCCCCGCTGGCGCTGCGCAGCGCCATTGTGCCCGCCGCCCAATTTGGCAGCGGCCTCGGTCCCTGGCTGTTGTTCGGCGGCATGATCTTAAATGTGGGCGCGTTAGCTTGGGCCGGCATCGCTCTCTATGCCGCCGCCACTGCCTTCACCCTGGTCACGCTGCCAGTAGAAATTGACGCCAGCAAACGAGCCAAAGCGCTGCTGGTGCGGCAAGGCTACCTGAACCAGCAAGAACTGGTGGGCGTGAATAAGGTACTCGATGCGGCGGCGCTGACTTACGTAGCCGCAGCCGTACAATCAATTCTCACCCTGCTGTACTTTGTCTTTCGCCTCAGCGGCGCGCAGCGGGACTAA
>CAYQYJ010000133.1:0-8630 GCA_964421605.1 uncultured Ardenticatenaceae bacterium
GGCGATTCTCCAGGGGGCATCAGGTGGAATCGCGCCCCAGGGTAAACGCCTACGTCTAGCGCGGCAGCCTGGGCAATTACCGCCGCTTCATCCAGGTGGAGGGGGAGATAGAGCATGATGTGTAAGCCTGCTTCGTCAGGCGAAAAACGCACATCGTCCCCCAGGGTTTGCTGCAAAGCGGTTACGAGCGTCTGCCGCCGTTCGCGATAGGCTTCGCGTAGGTGGCGCACGTGCCGCTCGAACTGCCCTTCGGTGATAAAGTCGGCTACAGCCGCCTGCGTCAGGGTGGGCGCGCCGCGCCCTAACAGGCTCATCGCCTGGATAAAGGGGGATGTCAGGGGGAGCGGCAAAACAATGTAACCCAGGCGCAAGGCAGGAAAGAGCACTTTGGAGAATGTACCCAGGTAGATCACCTGTCCCGTTTCATCCAGACCTTGCAGCGCTGCGGGCGGGCGTCCCTGGTAACGAAGCTCGCTGTCATAATCGTCTTCGACGATCAGGACGCGCTGTTTTTGCGCCCATTGCAGCAGCAGCAGGCGGCGGGTCAGGCTAAGCGTGCCGCCGCGGGGAAATTGGTGGGCGGGGGTGACGAATAGAAGGCGGGCGGGGTTGTAGGCGTTTAGTTTTTCGGCGAGAATGCCGGCATCATCCACCGGAACCCCCACCAGTTTCATCCCATGCAGCCGGAACACGTCAAAAGCATCCGCATAGCCCGGCGTTTCCAGCAGCACCCGATCCCCTGGTTGCAAATACAACCGCGTCAAAATATCCAACGCCTGCTGCGCCCCGCTGATAATGACCACCTGCTCTGGCGTGCAATGGACGCCTCGTCCCTGCGCCAGGTATTCCGCCACAGCCTGCCGCAGCGGATAGAAACCCGCCGCCGAGCCGTAACGGGAGAGTATGGCGTCGTCGGTGCTGAGATAACGGGCCAGCAAACGTCGCCAGATGTCGTATGGGAAGAGCGAGGCAAAAGCGCGACCAAAACCAAAATCAATGGCGGGCCGCGCGGCAGGCGAGGCGTCTGCCAGGGGCGTAATTTGCTGCAAACGACGCCCCCAGGCGGAAAGTGGGATAACGGGCGGCGGGACAGCCGACGGCAAGGGCAGGGGGGTCAC
The DNA here is from genome assembly GCA_964421605.1 of uncultured Ardenticatenaceae bacterium. GTDB lineage: Bacteria > Chloroflexota > Anaerolineae > Promineifilales > Promineifilaceae > JAGVTM01. The sequence continues at coordinate 1,119 of CAYQYJ010000133.1, forward strand.
AAAAGTGCCTGCGCCGACCTGGCTGGTCACGTACCCTTCGGCTTGCAGTTGTTCATAAGCTGCCGTTACGGTGATGCGACCAATACCGCAGCGGCGGGCTAATTCGCGGGTGGGGGGGAGTTTGGTTTCTGCCGGCAGTTCTCCCCGCAAAATCATGCCGCGCAGTTGCTCATAGAGCTGGTGATAGAGTGGGACGGCGGACGCCGTATCGAGCGTAATGGCGGGCGACTTACATTCTCTGCTGCTCATGAAACGCCACCAGACGGGAAGCGTTTAGCCACGCTTTCCCAAAATGCCAGTTGGCTGGCGTAATGTCTTTGTTCCTTCTCCTGGCATCATAAACCTTTGCTACCCACTTGACAAGACCCCAAAACGGGTTATGCTTCTGATCTGAACAATCATTCAAAACTTCGTTTTTGCCTTCGGGCTGGAGCAGTCTTTTTGAGGGTTAAGAAAATAACCCGGTAAACGGGGGTGAAGACACCCCCAGGGGCAGACCTCCTCCAACCCCCTTCCCCCTGAAGGGGGAAGGGGGTTTTCGGAGAGGGCGAGGAGCGCGCAGCGCCCCTCGCCCTACAGTACCCCTTCCCTGGCAGTAGACCCGGTCTTTTACACTATGCCCTATCGTTCAACTGACAAGACTCGAACTAGAAAAGATGCGCGACGCACGGATATGATGCAGGCTGCTGTGCGCGTCTTTGCCGACAAAGGTTATTACGCGGCTACCGTGCGGGACATTGTGGCTGCCGCTAATGTGGCTGTGGGCACATTCTACTTTTACTTTCCCGACAAGGAAACTTTGTTTATACACCTGTACGAGGAGACCGCCGATTTCTTACTGCAAAGCCTGCAGCAAGCCGTCAACGGTCGCAAAACGCTGCCAGAGCAAGTGATGGCTGGTTGCCAGACCTACGTCAATCTGGCGACTTACGAACCAGCCATTGTGCAACTGCTGCTAGTGGGGGGCGTGGGCGCGCTGCCCGAGCTAAACGCGCGCCGCGTCAATTTCCGCGAGGGCTTGATTCGCTTGTGGCAGCGCCCCCTGGAAGCAGCTCTGGAACAGGAACAGGTTCCGCTGCAAAATACGCGCCGCACGGCGGAAGGAATCGCGGGCGGCATGGATGAGATGATTCTCAACCTGCTGGCGCTGCCCAACCCCGACCTGGAAGCCAGCGCCGCCGCCAATGAAATGGCTGCCTTTGCCCTGCGCGCCGCTGGCTATCTGACTCAGTGATGCCTAACTAACCACAATCGTGGAGCCGCGGCTGCCTTTTTCCACCTGGATGCGGGTGGGAAAGGCGTCGCGCAACTGGTCAATGTGCGTGATGACCAGGATGCAGGCAAAATCGTCGTGGATGGCGTTGATGGCTTCCACCAGCCGCTGCCGTCCTTGCGGGTCCTGGCTGCCAAACCCTTCGTCAATCACCAACGTTTGCAGCCGCGCCCCGGCCCGCTTTGCCAGCACCCGCGACAGCGCCAGACGGATAGCAAAGTTGACGCGAAACTGTTCGCCGCCGGAAAAGTTCTCGTAAGGGCGCTCGCCAGCGCTATCCATAATGTGGATGTCCAGCGTCTCCGCCAGTTCTTCTCGCGTTTTTAGCTGGCGCTGCGTCTTAAAAGTGACCCGCATCTGCCCTTCTGTCAGCCGTTCTAGCAGATCGTTGGCGTTGGCTTCGATTTCGGGAATGGCGTGTTCAATGAGCAGCCCTTGTACGCCATCTCGCCCACACGCTTTTTCCAGCATCTTTAACCGCTGCACGCGGCGGGTCAGGTCGCCCCGTTCTGCTGCCAGACGGCGCTGCTGCTGGCGCAAATCTGCCAGAACGTCCAGCCGTTGCTGCGCCGCGCCCACGCGCTGATGGGCCGCAACGGCTTCTTCGCGCAGACGGAACAGTTCCCGCTCCACGGCGCGAGTGTCCTGGGCGTTGGCGGTCATTTCCGCTAACTGCGCGGCGGCGGATGAGTGTTGGGTTTCCAGGTCTGCCGCCTGCGTTTGCTGTTCGGCAATCTGGCGCGCCAGGTCCGCCAGGGCATCGGCGAGGGGTTTGACAGCAGCTTCAGCCTGTTTGAGTTCTTGATAAGCGGCGGGGGCGTCGGCTAGTGGGGTGCGTTCTTGGACGACGGCTGCCTGCGCCGCCGCGTCATACTGCACAGCGGCGGCAGCCTCATCCAGGGCTGCCAGGGCGGCGCGCGCTTCATGGGCGAAATCTTCTTTTTCTAGCTGCTGCTGCACCACCGCCAGTTCCGCTATGCCCGTGCTCTCCCAGGCGGCGACGGCTTTGTCAATTTCCGTCAGGCGCGCTTCGCTGGTGGAAATGGCGCGTTGGCAGGTCAGACGTTCTTGCTCTACATGCTTCTTGTCTTGTATAGCCAGCGCTAACTCGGCTACGCGGTGCTGCTGCGCCTGCCAGGCGGCGTCGTCCGCCAGTTCGGCTTGCAGTTGCGCCAGGCGGGGCGCGCCTGTGCTCAGCCATTCAAGCAGGTGGGTTTCTATTTCCGCCAATCGGGCCTGGGCGGTAGCCTGGCGCTGCTGCTGCGCTGGCATTTCTCGCTCCAGGAAGGGGCGCTGCTTCACGCTGGTTTCCCACTGCTTTATCTGCTGCGCCAAAGCCTGCATCCGTTCTTGGTTTTGGCGGTAGCGGTTGCCGGCATCTTTCCCCTGCGCGCGCAGTTCGTCCAGCACCGTCTGGCGGTGTTCCGCGGTCAACGGTTGGCCGCAAGTCGGACAGGCGCTGCCGGCATCTTCCTCCAGGCGCGTTATCCGCTCCTTCCACTTATCCATTTGCTGCTTTAACGGCGGCTGCTCCGCTTGCAGCGTATCCCGTTCCGCCATCGCCCCCATTAACTGCTGGTGGTCCGCGTTCAGTTGCGCCAACTGCGCTGTCAGGCTGGCTATAGCCGCCTGCGCCTCCGCCAGATTTTGGGCCACCGCCTCTTTCTCTTTCTGTTCCCGCTCCAGCCGCCGCTGCTGCGTCTGCCACTGTTCGGCTTCCTGCTGGCGCAGTTGGCGTTCGCTTTGTAACGCCTGTAGTTGGGCGCGCGCTTCATGCCAGGCTGTCTCCTGGGCAGTCAGCGTTTCCAGGCGCGCCGTCAGGTCAGCCAACTGCTTTTGGCGGACGCTGAGTTGGCGGGCGACCTCGTCCCGTTCCCGGCGCATGGCCGATATGCGCGTCGCTTCGGTTTCCAGATTCGTCTGGCGCTGCTGCAAACGGCTGTGCGCCTGGGCGACGGCGATTTCGTGGGGGCGGCGACGTTCCTGAATGCGACGGAACTCCGTTTCCTTGCTTTGCCACTGCTGCCAGGCGGCGTCTACCTGCTGCCAGGCGGCATAACGCGCCTGGATCGCCTCTGCCTGATCCAGCAGCGCCTGGTGCGTTTCTCGCTCCTGCTGCCGCTGCGCCTGCCGCGCCTGGCTTTGCGCCAGCATCTGGCGGGCGCGGGCCAGGTTTTGCGTCAAGTTGTGAACGATCTGCTGCTGGTGCTGCACGGCTGTTTCCACGCGGCGCAGTTGCGCCAGCAGCGCTTCCTTATCCGCCAACCGCTCCGAAATCTGGCGCTCTTCGGCATGAGCCGTCGCCAGCGCCGTCGCTCGTTCCGTTTCTTCAGCCAATTCCTGTTCGATGTCAGCCACACGGGCGTCTAACAGCTGCAGCTCTCCCTCTGCTTCGCGGCGGCGCGTACTGGCGGCTTCTTTGTATTCATCCCAGCGGTTGACGCCAATGAGGTCAGCCAGAATTTCCTTGCGTTTATTCGCCGTTTTCATGGTGAACTCGTCCGCCTTCCCTTGCAGCAGGAAGCTGGCGTTGATGAAGGTGTCGTAGTTCATCTTGAGCAGGTTCTCAATGGCGGCTTGCGTTTCGCGCAGGCGGCTTTCGCTCAAAGATTTCCATTTGCCGCCGCTGGTTAGCAACTGCAGTTCCAGGCGGGCGGCTTTGTGGGGCTGTTTCTGGCGAATGACGCGGTACTGGTTATTTTCCAGGGCAAACGTGTAACGAACTTCGGCGCCTTCATTGTTACGGGCGGCGGCGCGGTTCACAATGTCATCGTCGCTTTTGCTGCGGCTTTGACCAAATAGAGCCCAGGTGATGCCATCCAGGATGCTGGATTTGCCGGCGCCGTTGGCGCCGGCAATGCAGGCAATGCGAATGCCCTCCAGATTCAGTTCTACCGTTTCGCGGTAGGAGAGAAAATTAGTTAGTTGCAGGGTAACAGGAATCATGACAAAGGAGCCAGTTAGCGATCAATGGGTCAGGGTGCAGTCAGAATGAGAATTTCGCGGGCCAGGCTTTGCATGGCGGCGGCTTCAGCTTCGTCCAGGCCGATGGAACGCCAGTATTGGGCCAGCAGCTCTTCGGGGGTGAGGCTTTCCACGGCTACGGTGTCGCCCAGGCGGGAGCGGTTTTCCGCCAGGGTGCGCTTGTGGATCTGAAAACTGAAGGCATCCCGAAAGCGTTCGGCGATCGCGCTTTCGTCTAGCAGCGACTCCCAATCGCGCGGGTAACTGAGTTGGATACGGCAGATGGCGTCTTTTAAGTCATTGGCTGCCGGCAGTTGTTGCAATATATCAGCCATAAAGGTGTCGGCGCTCAAGGTTTCGATGACGAAATCCAGAAAACGGCGCGTTTGCAAAGGAATGAACTGCCAGTCTGTATGACCGCGGCTGACGTCCGCCAGCACAAAGCCTTTCCGTTCGCGGGCTTCGCCAAAATCAATGCGCTCAATGGAGCCAGGATAGACGATGGGGGGATGGCTGCCGATGTTGAGGCATTGGTGCTTGTGGATGTGCCCCAGCGCCACATAATCCAGGCGGCGGTCGGTGACGACGCTGCCAGAGAGGACAAGTTCGTGTCCCAACATGACGATGCGCTCACTGCCATAGACTGCTCCCTGTACAGTAGCATGAGCCGCCAGAATGAGGGGCAGGCTGGCGTCGGCGCTTTCTATCAGGCTGTTAATGCCCTGGTTCACGCGGTCTTCCATGTCTGCCAGAAGTTGCTCATGGTTCTTGCTCGCGCTTTCCTCTCGCGTCATCAACGTGTGGCGTGTTACCCAGGGAACGGTGAGTACCTGTACGGGCAGCCCCAGGGTTTCTGGGCCGAATAGACGCAGTTTGTCACCCACAAAGATGTGGGGCACGTTGAGGGTGTCGAACTCCTGGATGGCGTGAGCGCGACCGGCGGCGGGGGAGACGTCGTGGTTGCCGACGAGGAGGAGGGTGGGAATGCCGGCATTTGATAACCGCATTATCCTTTCGCCCCAGGCGCGTTGAAAGGTGGGGTGGGGGTTGCGATCTTTGTAGGCATCGCCGGCAAAAATAACCAGGTCTACGGGTTCGCTGATGGCGCGGTCAATGATCTGGTCCAACGCCCGCAAAAAATCCATGACGCGCATGGGCAGCATCGTATCCAGATCGTAGCGACCATAGTTAGCCATATCAATATGGGCGTCGGCAAAGTGCAGCAAGCGAATGGGTTTGGACGACGGCGACATGGTTTATTTTTCCACAGCCAGTTGGTAATAATTTAAGGTTGACAGCCCGGAAGCGCGCACGACCATTACATAGTAGCGACCTGCCGGCAAATTGTCCAGCGGTACATATTCATTCAGGTTGCCAATGTTATTTCCCACACCCACCAGCACCTTTTCGGCATTGTAAATCAGCACGTCGTAATTGCTGATGATTTCAATATCCTGCAAGCGTACGATAACTGAAGCGGTCTGATCGAGCTGGAAGGTGTACACGTCAAAAAAGTCGGTAGGGTAGCGGAAGCGGTTGGACAAATATTGGTTGAAAGGCAGGTTAGTCGCCAGGGCAAAGGTGTTATCAAGTTCCGCTTCATCCGGGCCGGAAGGGGTGATGGGGAAGTAGTACCGGTTTGTGGCGGGGAAGGCGTCGGGAACGAGCATCTTAGCCACGATGGGCACAATTTCATCTCCTGTAGCCGTGTTGTGATGCCCCCCCACCACCCATAATTCACCTTCCCAAAAGCCGCCCAACGACCAGGCGCGCGCCGGGCTGCGCAGGTCATAGCTGCCGTCCAGGACGGTCCACACGTTGGTGGTGGGGTCGTACACTTCCACGTCGGGCACAGAAACGCCTAGAGCGTCCGTGCCGCCAAACACGTACCAGCGCCCATCTGCGCCCACGGCGCTGCCGGCATTGTATCGCGGATACGTCATATTGCCCGTTAGCTCCCAACTGCCCGTGATCGTGCTGTAACATTCACCGTTTACCAGCACAATCGGATTCCCATTGGCATCCGCGCCCACGCCGCCCGCCACGCAAATCTTGTTGCCTACCTGCGCTGCTGTGTGCGCATAGCGGGGTACGTTGAGCGAATCCCGCGTCTGCCAGCTATTAGGCGGCTGAAAGGAAAACATTTCCCCATGCGGCTCTGCGCCTACCTTAAAAGCTGACCCCGTCACGCCGCCGATGACGTAGTAGACGCCAAACGGCGCATAACCCACGGCGCTGGTATAGGCAAACGCTGCCCCATCGGGCCACGGCGCAGGCGGGGCATCATCTGACCAGCTATTCGTGCTGATGGTATAGACCCAATGGGTGCTGTCGTACAGTTCATCGTCCCCTACGTAGCCTGAGGGCAGGTATATTTTGCCGCCCAGGTAGGCGGCGCCGGTATTAGAATAGCCGTACCCATCTGGCCCCAACAGCGGCGCCAGATCGGTCCAGGTGTGATCGCTTAGATTGTACCGCTGCACGCTGGCGGTGCGCGTCGGGTTGCCGCTGACAATGGTCTGACCGCCAATCAAATAGAAGTCGTCGTTGACCTGAACCAGGGCGTGGCGGCTGCGCGGCAGGGCCATCAACTCTTGCTGCTGCCAGCGATAGTTGGGCAAAATAAACTCGGCGCGCAGGTTTAACTTGCGCGTGCCGCTGGCGCCAAACTGCCAGTCGGCGATTTCCACAAAATAGGTCTGACCGCGCATTACCTGGAACTGGACGCGGGAGAGAAAGCCGTTGGTGTCGTCGTTACAGGCGACAGTGGCGGTGAAGTTGAAGCAATCTGTGCCGGCATAAACCGCCAGCACCGTATCGTAATTCTCCAGATAAATCGCGTTAGGTTCCGCCTCCAACAACACGTAACCGCTGTCCGGAGCTGTGAACTGATACCATACCGTGCGATACCCCTGGTCGCCGCGCGGGCCTGGCGGCGTGCCATTGGTACAGCTTAACACCGGGTCTGTATCCTCCTCCACCGCCCCGTTCACGATTGTCTGCCCCCCATCGGGAAACTTCAACGTTGGCGCGCTGGTGCATAACTCGGCGGCAGGCGCAGCCAACGGGGACAGGGGCAAATTGGGCGCAGTGGTTGGCGTGAGTTCGATGGGCTGCCACAATCCGCTCACCATAGGCTGCGTTGGCGTAACCAGGCGCTCCGGAGCCTCCGCCGGGTTCGGCGGCGTCACTGCCCAGACGACTGTGGAAGTGATAACCAACAGCAGGCAGCAAAGTAATAAAAAATGGCGGCGCATACGCTCTCCTCCAAAAAT